>DAOVYR010000015.1 GCA_030635525.1 Candidatus Nanohalarchaeota archaeon
ACTATATATACCCCATTTGCCAATAATTAACATATGAAATCTGATTTCAAAAAAGCAACAATTTTGGCACTCAAATATTCCGTTAGTCTCCGAAAATTGCCATATTTTTTCCTGTTTCAGATATTTGCAATGATCCTGATATTGTTTCCACTACTCAATTTAATAGATGCGTGCTACAGCAGCCGAATATTTGAGAATCCTATTCCTGACCCGCAGATGATAGACTTTCTCGTTGAGTCCTTCGGATACTTCTTTTTATCAATTGTATTGGTACTGATTCTTTCCTCGATATTAACGCCAACATTCATATTCAATTACATGCAATACCGGAACAAAAAGGAAGACTCCCTCAGGTACAGTCTGAATCATGCAAAACCGTACTTTCTGACCGTTTTTGGCGCATTTATAACCATGGCCTTTCTGGTAAATATTGTCGGCGGAATAATTTCGATGATAGTTCAGGTTCTTGGAACCCTCGCATCCTTCCTGATGACATTGGCCTTCGTCTTCGTGATTCAGGATATCATTATAAGGAAAAGCAGTATTTCGGACGGTTTGAGTTCATCTTATGAATGCACAACAAAAAATTTTCCTACAATTGTAACAATGTATCTAGTAACAATACTTTTTTCACTCGTCGTTACCCTGTTATTTGGGATGCCGCTTATCGCTGTTTTATCATATTCAATAGCCCCTCTCTTTGGAATGCTGGGTGCAGAGATGTCCCATAGTGCCTTACTCGCAACATTTGCATCAACAATACAATCCGACATAGAATTATATCTCGTTTCATTCACAACACTACTGCTTGGAAGTTCTATAAGCAAACTCTTCAGCATGGCTTTCATAACAGAAATCTACCTTCAGCTAAGAGCAAAAAAATGATTCATAAGCGCCAAACCCGCATAAAGGCTCAGGCACCATTCAGTTTTTCATAAGAGACAAGTATTCCTTCTTCAACCACAAATTTACCAACATGCTCGTTGCAGATTTTCAATGAAAGACACTTATCCTGCTCAATATTCTTAAAATAACCAAGAATCGACTTAATGCATCCAGAATGAGTTACAATAAGCGCTGTTTTATCATTATGCCTTTCTTCAAATTACATCTCTTTAATGCTTCTGATATCTTCAATAATCTTAGTGATATCCCCGCTTGCCTTCCAGAAAGTGATTGATGCTTCATCAAATGGATTTGTATGCAGATGATATTTTTCCGCATGTATATCCAAAGAATCACCTTCATTCAAAATTACTTCTTTAATGCTGCCATCATCCTCAACAAGTTTCATCACGCACTTACCCTTTATCTGGAACAAAGATTCTAACACAGGACGATTATGCCTTGATAATTCCTGTTTAGGATTAAGTTCCAATGTCCCGACACTTAAATTCCTGTCAGAAAAAGCAATCATGATCTGCCCTTGTGGTATATTGTACAATTCAAAACTCATATTAATTTAGAACACAGAAGACTTTAAATAAATTTCTGCCATTAAGAACACATAGGTGAAATAAATGATAAGACATATACTCTTACTTAAATTCAGGGAAAACACTTCTGCTGAAGCAATAGACCGGATTATGGATAAGTTTTCAGACTGTGAAGAAAAATTAACAGGTCTTACATCAATAGAATATGGGAAAAATATAAGTTCTAAGGAGCACTTAAGTAAGGGGTTTACGCATGGCGTAATTATGACTTTTAAAACAAAAGACGATATAATAGCATATAATCATCTCAGGGAACACAAAGAAGCCCAGCAACTCCAAAAACCTCATGTTCTGGATGTCTTGGTATAGTCAATCGATCAATATCGATTGACTAGATGGCAATCCAACATAAATGTCAATTATTGTTGGATTGACTATATTTGATATTGAATTTTGATAACATAGAGAGATGCTACTCGTGAGTCATATTTGCCCGCTGAGTAAAATCGCATGAAACACAAACTATATAAAATTAAACTATGAATAAAGTATGCAATAGTCTGGTACTATTGCGTTCTTAAAAAAACAAGACACAAATTTAAACAAAAAAGACATTTATTCACTAAAAGGAGGATTGATTAACATGAATGGACAAGGACAACAGCCTATCTTCATATTACCGGAAGGTGCACTAAGAGACACAGGCAAAACCGCACAGCGCACAAACATCGCAGCTGCAAAAGCAGTAGCAGACGCTGTGAGAACAACACTAGGCCCGAAAGGCATGGACAAAATGCTGACAGACAGTTTGGGTGACGTTGTAATAACAAACGATGGAGTAACCATCCTTGAAGAGATGGAAATACAGCACCCTGCAGCAAAAATGATTGTAGAGGTAGCAAAGACAATGGACGACGAAGTAGGCGACGGGACAACAACAGCAACAGTAGTTGCAGGAAGCCTGCTAAAAGAAGCAGAGACACTTCTTGACCAGAACATCCACCCGATAATGATAGCACGCGGATATCGTCTTGCAAAAGAAAAAGCACTGGACGTCCTGAACAAGATAGCAACAACAGTAACAATAAAAGACAAAAAGACTCTCCAGCAGATAGCAATGACCGCGATGACCGGCAAAGGCGCAGAAGCAGCAAAAGACTACCTTGCAAAAATCGCAGTTGATGCAGTAGTCTCAGTAGCAGACGAAGACAACAACAAAATAACCGTAGACCTCGACAACGTAAAGATCGAGAAAAAAGCAGGCGCATCAACAGACCAGACCGAACTCGTAAAAGGCCTTTTGATTGACAAAGAGCGCGTCCATTCAGGCATGCCCACAACCATCAAAAGCGCAAAAATCGCCCTTGTAGACGCAGCACTTGAAATCAAGGAATCAGAAACAGATGCGCAAATAAGAATTACCGACCCAAGCCAGATGCAGGCATTTGTCGAGCAGGAAGAGAAGATCCTCAAAGAGATGGTAGACAAGATAGTAAAAAGCGGCGCAACCGTACTATTCTGCCAGAAAGGAATAGACGACCTCGCACAGCACTACCTCTCAAAAGCAGGCATCTACGCAGCGCGCAGGGTAAAGAAATCCGACATGGAAGCACTTGCACGCGCAACAGGCGCACGCCTGGTGACAAACCTCGACGACCTAAGCTCAGACGACTTCGGCTACGCAGGTATCGTAGAAGAGAAAAAGGTGGCAGGCGACGAGATGACATTCATAAGAGAATGCAAAGACCCAAAAGCAGTATCTCTTCTCGTCCGCGGCGGAACTGAGCATGTGGTAGATGAAGTAGAGCGCGCAATGAAAGACGCAGTAGGCGGAATAGCAGCGACCCTTGAAGTAGGCAAATTTGTCGCAGGCGGAGGCTCACCGGAAGCAGAAGTTGCAAAAGAGCTAAGAGCATACGCAAATAAAGTAGGCGGCAGGGAACAGCTCGCAATAAACGCATTCGCAAACGCACTTGAAGTCATCCCAAGGACACTTGCAGAAAACGCAGGTCTTGACCCGATAGACATACTCGTTGAGCTTCGCGCACAGCACGAGAAAAAAAACATCAACGCCGGCGTCAACGTCTTCACAGGCAAAGTAGAAGACATGCTAAAACAAAGCGTAGTTGAGCCATTAAAAATCAAGACCCAGGCAATATCATCCGCAGCCGAATCCGCAGAGATGATACTAAGAATCGACGACGTAATAACCGCATCCAAAATATCCGGTGGCGGCATGCCTCCAGGCGGCGGAATGCCAGACATGGGCGGAATGGGCGGCATGATGTAAGTTTGCTTTAATTGTTTGGAAGTGTGGCGCAATCGCGCCATTCTTTATTTCTTTTTCTTATTCCTGTTTATTCTTTGTATGCTATATTATGTAGACAAAAGTATGCTTTACATCTGAAATAGCGCATAAAGTAGAGTTAATAGGCGCTAAACTCAATCGAGAAAGAGGGTTAATTAGTAATGGGGGCAATTTAAATCAAAAACAGTAACCTCTAAAACGTATGGATTAAAAATTGCTCTTATTTCATCATTTTTTGTAAACAGAATAGAATTTTTATTTTTTATGTTTCCGCCAGTTTGAGCAAATAAAATTAATAGACCATCTAATCGTTCATTACAAAGATTAGTCTTTCTAATAAATTTATCATCCCAATTAAATTGAGTAAAATTGTGCTGGATAAAATCTATATAAATAATACCTAGAAATTTATGTTTTGTATGATCTACTTCTTTCTTACAAATATCAGACAATGTATAATTAATCTTTTCAATAAAAGCATTCTCATTTTTAAGATTTATTGCAAAATTAGCTTCTACAATTCTTTCATTAATTTCTGTATTGATTGACTTTACTTCAAAGATTAAATTGTGAGTAGGTATTATAAAGTCTGCTTTCTTCACATCCTTATCCTCATTTATTTTTACTATCCTTCCTAATTTCGACATAAAATCCTTTGCACTTTTTTCACTTTGATTCAAACCAGAAATTGAATTTGCAGGATTTCTATGAAATTTATCATATCTATTAATTTCAGAAGTATTATCACCGTAAAATAAATCACATAAATCGTTCATGCTTTTTGGAGGTACATACTTTTTAGCCATTAATTAACATGTAGAAACAGGACATATATATATAAATTGAGCCCTTGATTGGTGCTGTAGTATAACTATTAATGCTCTGTGCTCTTGCCATCGTTTTTATGGTGTGCACATAATTTGGATAAAACAACATCCGTGGCCTGTTTGGGTCATGACATATGCAACCGCACCAGGATAGTTTTCCTTTTCGAAACATTTATAACTTTCTTCCTTTAGATATTTCATAATATGGAAATTAGTGAATTTTGCATAAAAACAAGATGGTGGTTTCTAATAGGAAGTTTCATAATCTTTCTATTCATATCAGATTTATCCTTTTTTGGATTAATTATGTTGGTATTAGGTATAATTGGTTTTGTAAATCATTCTTCAACAAATAGAACCAATTACTCATTACCTGCAGGATTTGATTATCCAGACAAAGTGAAAAAAGATGATTTTATCAAATGTCCTGTATGTCAAAAAGGAAAAATCAAACAAGATAATGAAAAACAAAACATTAAAAATTGCGATAATTGTAATGCTCAATTTAAAAAAACAAACGATTCTTCATTCAAATTATCAATAAAAAATTGTGAAGAATATAAGGATTATCAATACGCTAATTGTGACTTTTCTATATCTGAATGGAATACAATTGCTTTAACAGGCAAAACTCTGAGGGAAAATACTTTAGAACAATTTAGAAAAGGCGATGTTCCAAATATATCAGATCAGAAAGTAAATTCTCCTGTGACTTTAAAATCTAATGAACATTTTGTTTGGGGAGAACAAAGTCAATTACATGAACCCAGAGCTGTAAGAAACTATGGTGGTGGTTCAATAAGAGTTGCTAAAGGTGTAAGGATCCACATGGGACAAGCAGAATCTCACCACGAAATGAGGCATATTGATAATGGTTTTTTAACACTCACGAATAAAAGATTAATTTTCTCTGGTGGACAAAGAAGTTCAAATATAGATATTAGAAAAATTATGAATATTACTATTCATACTGATGGTTTTAAAGTAAATATTGAGAATAGACAGAAACCACAATTTTTCTCTACAAATGATTCAGAATTTTGGAATGCACTATTAACGGGAACTATGAAACATATTAACTAACGAAAAACGACCCTTTATTCTTGTTCTTAATGTATCACTTTACTCTTTCAATAGAACGCTCTTGAAAATAATTCTTCGGGATTTTTTGCCTTCGCAGGCAGTGTCACAATTATTTCAAAAATCATAAAATACCTGCGATACATGCTGTTTCATGAAGTTTTGTCATTTTTATCGCAAATTCTTATAATCGAATGCCTGTGCTCGTATCGTCAATTTGTAGACTGAATTGTGACACAACCCGTTTGATTGCAACTTCGTTTAAGCCCCAGACGGTAAATCCAAAAAAACACAAAAGCGCAAAAAACACACCCCCACACAACCCCCCACAAAAATTATACCAAAAGGTATTATACCAAAAAGTATAATTTACCACAAAATACCCCAAATACCCCCCAAATCACCAAAAAACCTATAAAATCATAGGACCCAGAATATAATTATATGGTCCCTCCAATCAATCACAGCAAATCCTTAATCCTCCTATGCGCACTCATAATACTCCTCTCGAACCCAGCGCACGCAGAATCCGGCATAGACCTCTTCGAAGAAACCTCAATCACCCCGCCGTCCCTTGAAGACGCAGAGATTGACACCGGCACCATAAAACTCATTCTCGAACTAAAAGACATAAACACAAAAGAACCTCTGACAGACATCCACCTGAACATAGAACTCATAAGCGTAACCCGTAGCACAAAAACCATAAAATACATCGGCGACAACAATATCCTCGAACTGAACCTGCCCCGTGAAGATTGGATAATAATCCTGAAAGGCGACCTCCTAAGCACAACAGGAAAAGACTACTATGCCGCATACACAATCGATCTAGACGCAGACACAAACCAGACCATCTACCTCCTCCCCGTAGGAAGCGTTGAAGGCATGGTATACACAGACAGGGAACAGACACAGGTAGTAGAAGGCGCAATCCTGAAATTCGACTGCAGCGCCGACTACGGTGAACCAAAAGACATGGCAACAGACACATTCGGCTCATTCAAAAGCGAATGGCTGCCAGCAACCACCTGCCGAATCTACGCAAAACATGGAAATCAGGTAGGCTCAACAGAAGTGACAATCTCTCCCGGCACATTATCAAACACACAGATCATACTCGACAAAGATACAGTCGTAAAAGACAACAAGATACAACTCCTCTTAGCCGCCGCCGGTCTCATACTATTGGCCTTATTCATAGTACGCCTAAGCAAATACTCATCCAAAACCCCCAAAAAAGAGCAATATCAGGCACCCAACCTACCCAAACGGACAAAAGACATAATAAACACCCTAAACCAGAAAGAAAAAAGCATCGTAACATTCCTTCTTGAAAACAACAACGAATCAACCCAGAACAAAATATATCACAGCACATTCATCCCAAAAACATCACTAAGTCGTTCTCTACTATTATTAGAACAAAAAAGAATAATAAAAATAGAAAAACTGGGAAACCTAAGAAAAATAAAATTAACCAAATGGTTTCTGGATAAAAACTAAACGGGACGAATCCAGCCCTTAATTCTAAAAACACGCCAATTTGGTTCAACATCTGATTATTCAGACCACCCAAGATATATATCCTGTTTCATTCAATAAGCCAATCACAAGATTCAAATAGGAGGTTTTCAGATGAAAACAACAAAACATTTCAGACAAATCATAACCCTGGCCATAATCATGCTAATCTCATTCAGCGCAATAACCGGCACAATCGGATTCGCCGAAAGCACAGACACCGCAACCGCAGCATCAACACTACAACCATCCTGCGGACAGCTACTATACTTCTACACAGACACATGCCCGCACTGCAAAGTACAATCAGAAACAATAACAGAACTTGAAAAGAAAAGACCCTGCCTGGAAATATTAAAGATGAACATCAATGACGCACAAGACGCCAGAGAAAAATATGACATACATGCAGTCCCAGCAATGATTCACATAAACAGCAATGCATGCTATAAGATAAAAACCGGTGAAACAAATTACAATCGCCTGGTATCATGGCTCGACTCAGACGACAACGAGGTATGTACCTCAGCACCCGCTACCGGATCAGGAGGCGCAATAATCGAACCCGTATCAATCTGCGACAGTGAATGCAAAGCCAACGGATACACATACGGCACATGCAGGACATGGGCAATATCTCCTTCAGTTGAATGGGGATGCAAAGCAGATGAAACAAGCATCGGTCATACTTCAGACTGCAAAGTAGAACCAGGGCTAGTCGGAATCGGCAAAGCCTGCTGCTGCACAAAATCCTCATCAGGCATCCAGATACACATATCCGCAGACAAATACACATACAAACCAAAAGAAAATGTACAGATAACAGCAAGAATAACCACACAAAACACACAAGTAAACATGGACGATTTCAAAGTAACGGCAAGAGTACACAAGCCGGACAACACAATAGAATCAATAGACCTATACAAAAAAGACCCCTGTATTTGTGCAACCTGCGCATGTGAAGAAGGAACCGAATGCATCTGCGATTCACAATGCTCATGCACATACAAGGGAACATACTATGATTCCGACATAACCGGAAATTACATGATCTCTGCAACCGCATACGACGCTAACGGCATGACAGCTACAGCAAAAACAAGATTTCAGGTAACAGACACATCAGACTATCCTCCGAAAATATCATCCGCAACAATATCTCCCGGTACCCCGACAGCCACAAAGAATTTCAGTGTGCACATGTCAGCAAAAGACGACCTGGGCCTAAAAACAATAGCATTCTACAAAGTAAGAGAACCCATCAACAGGATAAGCTCAGTATCAGTAAAACGAGTCACATCCGGCGGCAGTGCCAGCGCCGATGACTCAACAACAACAGCACAACCCGAAGTCACCATCACTTACACAGAAGCATCAACCGATGCCAAAGAAGATGAAACAACCGGCATAGTCTTTGTAGACGAGGCACCGGACAGTGAATCCACCGAAAGCGAAATAAACAAGCCGGAACTAGTCTCATCAGAACTGATGGCCTACAAATACGCCCACAACTGCAATGGCGAAACAAAATGCTCCCATACATGGACCGTCACAGAAACACAACCCGGCAGGCACACATACAAATTCGTTGCATATGACACAAGCGGCCAGAAAGCAGTACAATATAAGACATTCTATGTACAGCCAGTCCACACAAAATATGTCTATCTTAACGAAAAATTTGCACTATACATCGGCGAGACCGCATACATAACCGACTATAATAACATGAAACTCAGGCTAATCAATATAGTTCATCCCCGGTGCGCAACCACAGGATCAGAGGACGGCACCGAAATGTCATCTGCGCGATGCATAAACGCAGAACCCATAGCAACAATTGAAGTAGTCAACCCGCACACCGACGACACCCAAACATCAACCGCAACTCTCCTGAGAATGTCAGCAGGTGAAACAAGAGAAGTGTTCGGTGCAAAAATAACCCTGCCGGAACTTGACAGCAAAAAAGGAACCTTCATCGTGAGAAAAGGTACGCAATCAGATTTCGTAGACATAGAAATAGACCCCCAAACAAGAACAATCTCCTATGATGAAACAGCAGAATACAAAATAACAGTAAAAGACAAACATCCCCGACTGCTCATAGACACAGGATGCGATGAAACTCTGCAGGATTGTCCATCTGCTACTGCGCAGCTATACACCTATGATATCACAATAAACAACCTGCCATTCCAAAAAGAATATCCAAAAACAATAACTCTTGAAGCAGGCGCAGAAAAAACATTCACACTGAAAGTCACACCCTTCCAGATAACAACAATCAACAAAGAGATGCAAATCTCAAAAGCATTTGAGCATAGCAACACAATAACAGCACATACGACCATACAGCCAATGGAAATAAAACCAGACGCAATACAATACAGGCCCCACAAAGAATACAAATTCTCTGTCACAGCAAAACTAAAAAACAATGCGCAGGTACAGGACACAGGTCACGCAACACTGACAATCAGACCAGACATTCCACCGCCGCCATTTCCGCCAGAAGTAACAACAATCAAGCTCTACAATGGCTGGAACCTCATCTCCCTGCCGGGAACTCTGATAGAGTTCGTAGAACTTAAAGGCACAGGCAACAAAAAACTCCTCGGTTTCGTATACCTTCCAAAAGAAAAGAAATACGTCACAATAAAAGAAGCCCAAAAAATACTTGGAAGCGAATTTTACGAATACCTCGCAAAAAACGCATTCTGGATATACTCATACGATGAATCTGAACTGCGCGTAAAAATCAACCGGGACGTCTCATACAACGAACTTGAACTATACGATGGCTGGAACATGCTGCCGGTAACAGAAGACATGGTCGGCGGATACCTGAAAGACATCAAAGGCACCTGCGAATTCGAAAAACTATACCGCTGGATTGCAAGAGAGCAGAAATGGGAAATAATAACTGAAGAATATGTATTCCGGCAATCAGAGCTAAACTACGGCATTGCAATCAAATCCACAAACTACTGCATGCTTGGCGGCGGCAGCATCACGCCCCCTGCCATGCCGGACGAATCAGGAGGCGATGCCCAATGAAAACACAACATTTACCTCATGTATTCATCCTGCTGTTCATAATGGTAGCTGCCACATGCGGATGCACCACAAGTGACGCATGCCCCACAGGCGAATACACAAAAGATGGCATCTGCTGCACATATGTATGCGAAAAATCATGCTCTGCAGGCTACATTGACGGTACATGCAAATGCGAATGCAAACTCCCCGAAGAAGAAGACAACCCTCCTGCAGACGACACAAACCCTGACCCGAACATTGACGACATATTCGCAGACGATCAAATAGACCCTCCGGGCATCCCCGGATAAAAACCAGACCAAACCGCAAACAACAAAACAAACAGGAAAAAGTCACAAAATAAAACAGACATAAAATTTACTTAAAGCCGATTAGGGAAACACTACCCACCAGCACTCTGGCATAAAACCCAGGGTGCGTTTCCCTCTTATTATAGTTCAGGTCGTAACTATATGGACAAACTGAACAAAAAACCAATAGACCTTAACTATCCGGACAAACGAAGTTTGCTGGATCATAAAAATCACAAAGTGATTTTTAATGATATGGAAAAGCCATATGGTCCAAAAAGTTATGGCTTTTACTATAATATAATGTCTGAACCGGCAATAAAAAAACTTGAAAAAAACATCAAAATACAAATAATATTCAACTTAATTTGGGAAGCGAACGCCTACCCACACTCTGGTTTGCCGCCAGGGTGCGTTTCCCTCTTTAATCATCTGCAGATTTTACTATGATCTTGTCTGATATCCTGCCTCTTTTTACCAACTCATACAAGCCACCATCAACCGGAAAAATACCCGATAACTAATAACTCCTACCGAAACCTTATATCGTTTCCATCCATTCATAAATCCCTCTCCTTCATATCACAAATCCGGATATACAATTCCCGGGCACATCCCTCCTCTCAACATCTCA
>DAOVYR010000123.1 GCA_030635525.1 Candidatus Nanohalarchaeota archaeon
GTCATCAATCGGTTTTCCTGCACCTGAAAGAATCCTCCCGAGCATATCCGAAGAAACCGGAAGCTCAATAGTCTTACCGAGGAACTTGACCCTCGAATTCCTGTCAATACCGCTGGTCCCTTCAAAAATCTGCACAACAACGATGTCCTTGGAAGTATCAAGCACCTGCCCGCTCTTAACATCACCATTAGGCATAGTCACCTTGACAATCTCACCATATCCGATATCCTCAGTCTTCTCAACAAAGACAAGAGGCCCTGCAATCCTTGTAATCGTCTTATATTCTTTAGCTGTCATTTAAATCACCATCACTCCAACTTGTCAAACTCCTTATCCATATCCTTGGAAGCAGACGCAAGCACTTTCACATAATCCTTATCAAACTTTGCATCTCCTATCTTGTTCTTTGATTTCACTTCAAGTATGGTCTGTGCCTTCACGCCATTATCAAGCGCAGCATACGAAAGATCCGCAAAATGCAAAATCGTCTTCAAAAGCATATAAGTTTTCTTAAGCTCGCAATACATATCCACATCATGGAACGCATTCTGCTGCAAGAAAAACTCACGTATAAGCCGTGCAACCTCCAAAGTGACCTGCTCCTTTTCAGGCAGCGCATCACTGCCCACAAGCTGAACAATCTCCTGCAGTTTCTCTTCTTCCTGCAATATCTTCATGCATCTTTCGACATGCGCTCTCCAGTCAGAGGCAACATTGCCTGCAAACCATCCGTCAAGCGTATCAAGATAAAGGCTGTACGAAGTCAGCCAGTTGATAGACGGGAAATGCCTCCTCTGCGCAAGTTTAGCATCAAGCGCCCAGAAGCACTTGGTGACACGCAGCGTATTCTGCGTGACCGGCTCAGAAAAATCACCGCCAGGAGGCGAAACCGCCCCGATAATCGTGATCGACCCTTCCCTGTCAGTCCCGAAAGGAACGACACACCCTGCCCGCTCATAGAACTCAGCAAGCTTAGTAGAAAGATAAGCAGGATAACCCTCTTCACCGGGCATTTCCTCTAACCGCGATGAAATCTCACGCATAGCCTCAGCCCATCTCGAGGTACTGTCAGCCATCAGCGCAACAGCATAACCCATATCCCTGTAATATTCTGCTATAGTGGCGCCGGTATAGATAGACGCCTCACGTGCAGCCACCGGCATATTAGACGTATTGGCAATCAGGACAGTCCTCTCCATCAGTGTCCTTCCGGTCTTTGGATCCTTCAGGTGCGGAAACTCAGTAAGAACCTCGGTCATCTCATTGCCCCTCTCACCGCATCCGATATAAACAACAATCTCCGCATCAGACCACTTAGCAAGACTCTGCTGCGTAACAGTCTTCCCTGCACCGAAAGGCCCCGGGATAGCAGCGACACCGCCCTTTGCAAGCGGAAAGAGAGCATCAAAGATCCTCTGCCCTGTAGTGAGTGGAACAGTAGGCACAAGCTTCCTCCTTGATTTCCTTGAATATCTCACAGGCCAGTTATGTGCAAGCTTAAGCACAGTCCCGTCATCAAGTTTCCCGATTTCATCTGTAACAGTATAACTTCCGCTCTTGATTTCAGCAATCTTGCCTGACGCGTCCGGCGGCACAAGAATCTTGTGCAAAACACCCGGTGTCTCCTGCACAGTCCCGACAATAGTGCCCCCTATGACCTTATCGCCCTTCTTGACCGTGGCCTTGAACTCCCACTTCGCATCCTGATCAAGCCCAGGTGCATCAACACCTCTCTCAATAAAATCACCCATCTTTTCCTTAAGCACCGGAAGCGGTCTCTGTATTCCGTCATAGATTGACTTGAGAAGTCCTGGTCCAAGCTCAACCGATAGCGGCATCCCTGTATTGATGACCGGCTCACCCGGCTTGATGCTCGTAGTATCCTCATAGACCTGGATGACGGTCTTCTCACCATCAATCTGGATGACCTCACCCATAAGCTTTTCATTGCCCACGCGCACCACATCATACATACGCGCAGTAATATCCTTTGCAACAACCACAGGACCTGCGATCCTGTAGATAAAACCTTTCTTCTCTGTATTTTTAGCAACTGCCATATCTATCACCTTGTAAATCATTTATTTATCCCATACATCAAGCCCGATTGACTTCTTGACCTTCCTTCTAAGATCATCCTCACCTGCACTGTCCTTAGAAAGAACAACACAGACCGGCTGCACTGAATTTTCAAGTTTATCGCGCACCCTTATAGGAAGCTTATTAACATCATCACGCGTGAGCACAAGAACGCCAATGGACGTATCATTAAGTGCCTCTGTAGTCTTTGAGACAAGCTCATCAGCCGAAACATTGATTATCCTGCTGACACCTGCAAGCCTGAATCCTATTGTAAACTCTTCATCTCCGATTACCGCAATATCACTCATTTATACCACAACACTATCACTCATAAATTTCTCATCAAGCCCCGTAACCTTTGCACGTACAAGCATGCGCAGATTCCGGATCTCAATATCCTTCCCTACCATATACCCGAGTATTGGCCCTACAGACAAAGGATGCTGGTGCAGCATAAGCTCAACCTGCCTGAGCCAGTGCTTTTCAAGAGCAATCTCAAACGCGCCAAGCTCGTTTTTATCCCTGAGATCATTCATACTCTTTTCAAGCACAGTATCATACCCTGTCCCCGAAAGGCCAGAATACAACTCCTCGCAATCCTTTGAATCAGCAAGCATCAACAATTTCTTGCGCGAAAGCTTCTCACCTGAAAACACAAGCTTATCAACAATATCTTTTTTAGGCAGCTTCTCCCTGACAAGCCGGAAAAGCACTTTCAGGTTCAAAAAATCAATCTCTGTCTTTATGAACTGGCGCACATACCTGCCCTGTTTTGGCATTGTAAGCGAAAGTTCCATCAGCATATTATAATAGTTTTTATCAAGCATATTCTCAATACTGCACAGGCACTTTCCTTTTTCGCACTCCTCAATTGCCGCCGAAACATCTTTATCTATCTTGACAACCTTCGACGCAATCATGATCTCGCTGCACGTCTCCTTTTTAAGCAGCATATCAAGCGCCGCCATATCAAGCATCCCTGCCGGAATCAGCAGCTTCCTAATCTCTCCATTATCCATACCTGCGATCTTGCCCCTTAATATCGTCTTCAGGTTATAGACATCATACCTCACAAGATATGCCTGGATAAGCATCTCTGCCCTGCCGGTAGAAATCCTTATAAGCTTATTAAAAGACCGCGACGCATTCAGGTAAAGGGCCGCTTCAATCAGGTCAACCCCGCGATACTTCATCGCAAGCTCATCAATCTCTTTTTTATAAGCAGTCTCGCCCATGAACTTAGTGATCTCAGCCGGGCTCATCTTAATCAGCCTGCTATATTCATCCTTGCCAATCATTGCACCCTTCATGACGCGCACCCTCGCATTCATATAAGGGTACGTTCCAAGCCCGGTTTTCGAATATATTCCCATTTTCATCACTTTATATACTAAAACAAAACCTTTGAAACATCTTTAAGATACTCGTCTCTGACATCCTCAAGCACACTCTCAAACGTACAGTCAATCCGTACATTCTGGTCCTTATCCTCAACTATCACTCCGCCAAGGATATCCTCTTCTTTTACCTCAAGCCCTGCTGCAACAGACTTCACAAGACTTTTATCTTTTGCATTAGCATAAACATACCTGCCGTCCATCTCACTGACTGCCTTTTTAATCATCTTTTCATATATATTCTTCTTGGTCTTATCATCAAGCATCATCACTTTCTCTCGTAGTTTATCAAACACCTTATCAATAACATCTTTTCTGGAATCAAGATCAATTCTTTTGCACTGGAGTTTTGCTGATGCAAGTTCCTTTTTCTCCATAGCCTCAATAACGCCCTTTGCATAAGCAACAGCATCATCTTCAATTTCAGATGCATTTGCCTTCGCTTTTTTTAGTATCGTTATTGCCTCGGCTTTACCTTCTTTCTTTAGTGTATTAGCATCTGCCTTTGCCTTACTGATTATTTCATCCACTACTTTATCCAACGTCATTCATGACACCTCTTCTTGCCTATTCTGGCATTACTATAAGATACGGTAAAAGTCATAACTTTTTGGGTGATATGACTTTCCCATATCCTTAAAAATCACTTTGTGATTTTTATGATCCAGCGAATCTTTGAAATTCGCCCGGATAGTTAACATCTCTTGGGTTTTGGTTAAATTTGTTCATTTAGTAACGACTTTAACTATACTCAGAAAAGATAAAAGGCGCAGATACCCTGCGCCTTTCATCGTATATATTATAATCCAAGTATCAGGTATGCAATAACGAATCCGAAAAGCACAATTGTCTCAGGCAGTACA
>DAOVYR010000167.1 GCA_030635525.1 Candidatus Nanohalarchaeota archaeon
TAATGCTTTTGTGTTTAAGAAGGATATTGATGAGATCCCTTATGGTACTGAGCCGTACCTGATTAATATTGAGGATGAGGTGTACTGGTTTGTTAGTGTTGAGCCAGCAGGCGGACAGGAGAAGAGTGCGCTTTCAGGATATTACCTGATCGGGGCTAATGGGAATAATGCAGGCAAGGCGATTTTTGTTAATAAGAAACAGAGTAATTTTATCGGACCGACTATCGCAAATAATTATGTAGAGGCTAAGATTTCGAATTTTGATGGGTGGAGAGCTATGCAGCCACTTCTTTATCCATACCAGGGGAAAGAGACGTGGGTGGTTCCTATTCTTTATACGGGGGGAGAGTTTGCGGGTATGAAGCTTGTTGCTGTAGGGTTTGTTGATGCAGATACTGAGAAGGTTACGATCATGAGGGCAGAGGATGAGGTTGGCGGGGCTGATTCTGTGGGGCCGGCATCGTCTAAAGAGGAGTTGATTGCAGAGTATAGGAAGTATAGGGATGAGATTTCTGTTAGGCTTGAGAAGATTGATGATATTGTTGATGCGCTGAGTGAGAGTTAATTGATTGTATAGAATAGGGATTTATTTCTTATGCGCGCTTCTTTTTTTCTATATTTTTTATTGCGAGGCAGGATTTATGGCACAATAGCAAAATATAAGTTTGTTGTGATAATGTCTGCGGATGAATGACATTATTTCAAGGGCTTGTGTGTTATCTGTGGCGATTGTTTTTTTGTATGGGTTGCCTTTTGTTTCTGCCAGTTCTGAGGTGTATGATATATGGGTTGTTATTGATGCGCCGGATAATTTTACGCTCGATAAGTCTAATCGCTACAAGGTTGTTATCAGGAGTAATGAGACTGTCTCTTCAGGGGTTAATGTGACTCTTGTGCGCGAGATCTTTAATGAGAGTGCGATGGTTTACAGGAAAGAAGGGACGTATAGTTTTAAGAGCAGGGTTACGAAGACTTTCCAGTGGACGCCGAAGGTGCCCGGGAATTATACGATATGCGCAAATATCACGTATGTTTCTGTTAATGATTCGGATGCGCTTAATAATGGCGTGTGCAGGGAGATAGTTGTGCCAAATGTTACTGTTGTGGATGAGGGAGAGGGTGTTGTCCGGGGTAATTTTTCGTGTGACCTTTCTGTCAGGGTGTCTACTAAGAAGTTTTTTTATGATTCCGGTGAGGCGCTTGGGATAAAGGTTATTGTAGAGGATGTTAATCATTCAGGGGTTGAGCACGGATTTGTGCTTGCTTACTGGATTGAGGATCTGTTTGGGAATGTTGTGAAGGCGCGATATGAGAAGAGTTATAGTATCAATCTTTCTGAAACGCGGTCGTATAATCCTAAGGCGAAGGAGATTCCTGATTCTGAGGCGTATGTTGTAAAAGCAGAGATTGTTGATGCAGGGTGCAATGACAGTAATGCAGGGAATGATTTTAATGAGAGCATGATTCTTGTGAAAGGGGTTTCTGTTGAGGAGGGTGATGATGGTGTGCGCGGTGAGTCAAGGATCGATATTACTAAAGTGAGTCCTGAGAAGACCACGTTTGGGGATATTATTTCTGTCAGTGTTGATGTGCTTAGGGGTGATACTTCGAAGTATTCTCTTTCTGTGTGGATGGAGCGGCCTTCTGATGGGTTTGATGTGAGTGAGAAGTCGACGGTTCATCTGAAGAATAAGAATACGGAGTATTCGCTTAAGGTTCCTGTTGTTGTTAAGTCGAATTGTAATGAGAAGTATAAGGATGGAAAATATGAGCTTATTGTCGAGGGTTTTGGTGTGCGGGAGACTAAGATGATTGTGCTTTCGGGGCTGTCGTCTTCTTTGTGCAAGACTGAAACTGTGACAAAGTACAGGTATAAGGTGAAGACGGAGACTAAAGTGGAGGGGCAGATAGATTATCCGGGTACTGAAAAGGTTGTCAAGGTTCCGGATTTTGAGTTTGAGTTTGTTTCGTGGGAGGAGAATGTCTCTTTTGGTGATGATTTTGTGACCGGGGTTGAGATGCGGAATAATAAGGGGGTTGCTATGAATGTGAGTGTCTATAGTTATGTGATTGACGGCAAGACGCGGTTGAGCGAGGGGGTGAGCGAGGAGGGGGTGTGGAAGAAGTCGTGGACAGGGAATAAGAGGGAGATTGTGATTGGCGATGGGGATTCTACCTGGGTTAATCTTACTAACAGGATGCAGAGGAATGTTACGGGGAATTATACGCTTAAGGTGAAGGTCAAGGGGGATGTTGATGATGAAATTGCGCGGGAGATTAATGTCTTTGAGCAGGTGGTTGTTGAGGATTTTTTTAGGGTGTGGTGCAATGCCACGGACAGGAAGACGTACTTGTTTTTGGAGAACGAGGGTCCTGATGATAAGAGGGTTGTTGTGAGGTCGTCCGGGAACATGGAGTCTGTGAGGGATGTTGTTGCCGTGAGTGGGGAGGTGATGCAGGTGACTTATTTCGGGAGGGTTGATGAGTTTGTTGTGGAGTTGGAGGATGAGGAGTTTGTGTGTATTGTGGAGTACGAGGATTATGATGAGGTACTTGAGGCGAGGGGGGAGGAGGTTGTGATGATGGGCAGCGGCGCTGAGAAGATGTCGTTTGTTGATAGGGTGATTGAGAGGGTGTTGAGATTTTTTGGGCGTCGGTGAGGGTTCGGATTTTTAGGAGATTTTAATTGAAACCTACCCGAGCCTAAAGGGCGGGAATTCCATTTATGCGATTTGGCATGATGATCCTCCTGTTCCTCCAAATACTTCTTTGAACAGCAACTCAATAAATAAGTAAGGATTGGCAATCTGGTTATGATAATTTTTTCCGTCATACGAAATTACTCCGCAGTATTATCACCTCATAAGAAGATGATATTGTGATATATTAGTCAATCACGTCCTGATTGGTGAGGTAGCAAGGACAACACCAGAACCAAATCCATGAAGAGAATACATATATATATTATATATCACTAAAGTGATGTATGATAAAAAATGCCAGGATAGAAAGAACAAAAACAGGAATACCTAAACTGGATAGTTTAGTCGAGGGCGGCTTTCCAAAAGGATCGATTATTTTGATAACGGGACCTCCTGGTTCTGGAAAGACAATTTTTGGTCTCGAATATTTATATAATGGTGCAACATTACACGATGATAAAGGTACTTTTATTTCTTTTGAAATGCCTCGGGATGAAATTTATCTACAATCAAGCCAAATGGGATGGGATCTAAAAGAGGTTGACAATATGATAGATGTTATCTTTGTAAAGAGCATGTATCAAATGACGGGATCGGCAATTTTAGAACCGTTAATAAAGAAGATAAAGGAGAGTGGCTCAAAAAGGGTTGTATTCGATTCTTCAAATTCTTTTATTGATTTTTTTATACCAAAA
>DAOVYR010000065.1 GCA_030635525.1 Candidatus Nanohalarchaeota archaeon
GATATTAGAAGGTAATGACGCAGTTATTAATGTAATAGGCATTAATTATTCTTTAAAGGACTTACATGACTTACACTATATTGATGATTCAATTTATGGCGGGATTAGTTCAGAAGCAGATAAAGTATGGGATTCCATACGGGAGAAGAAGAAAAGGAGAGAATATCTTGAAGAAAAAGGTGTGACGGTATCCAATGATACAGAATATAAAAGACTTAATGGGGAATTCTACGAGAGTGTCCTTAACT
Organism: Candidatus Nanohalarchaeota archaeon; assembly: GCA_030635525.1. GTDB lineage: Archaea > EX4484-52 > EX4484-52 > EX4484-52 > B79-G9 > B79-G9. The sequence goes on from DAOVYR010000065.1 coordinate 249, forward strand.
TAAGATTAGAGATTGACAATGTTCCAAAAAACATGAACTTAGGCAAAAACATTGTTGTTAAAAAAAGTGATCTTGTAGTTGATATAGATGATATTGGGTCCTACGAGGTTGACAAAACACATATGGGATATTCATGCAATTTGCATGCAGAAATAAAACTTCCTCTTGATTCTTTGGATACTAAAAATCATCCTTTGATTAACGGATTTACTTCAGATAAGATATATGAAATGGAAATCACTTTGGGAAATACAAGTATAACATATGAACACGAAATTAATGATCAAGGCCGCTCAATTACTAGGTGGGGACTAGACAGCGATCCGAATTTATCAGCCGGCGATGAGGCTATTGTTGAAAATATCATGGGACGTCTCTTTTGTAGTGAAAAACAAAAGACATTTCAGTAAATCACTCAGATAGCTTTCGGCCCGACAAAATAGCCGTCTTTTTTATTTTTCGTATTTGCCAGCGCATCTTCCTGCGAAAGAGAAGCCTCAACCACATCCTTTCTTGTCCTGTCTTTTACCTCTATCGGCTGGAACGCAGGTTCAACCCCCTCCACATTTACCTCATCAAGAGAGGCAAAAGCATCAAGAATATTTTTCATGTCTTTAGAATAAGCTTTTTTTTCAGAGTCTGTAAGACTGATCTTTGCAGTCTTCATTACTCTTTCAATTGCCTGATCTTCTTTCATAGTACATTCTATTCTATTATTAATTTAATAAGTTTTTTCATCTTATATTGATGTGTTCCACAGGAAATTGCAGTCCAATATTAAAGTTCCATGAGAAACAAAGGTACTTCCACAGGAAATCCTGAATTTATTTCGCAACTGATTTGTGGCTCCAGAGTATGCGAACTCCACAGGAAATTGTGGTTGCTGTAATTAAGTATTCTAGTATATACATCTCAAAGTATATTTATAGATAACAAAAGCTTTATATACGCGTTAATTGATAAAAGTAGATAATAGGTTTTCCAGTGCAATGTTTTAGGCAAACATTGCATGAAAAAAAAAAGATTCAATTTTAAATTATCGGGCGACGATTTAAAATTGATTGGGCAATCAATTGAACTTTGGGCAAAGTTGAATTGATAGTTTAGTACAAAAGGGAGTAGACTTTAGCAGGTATAATTTAGTTAGTCTTAATCATCTACTTCTAAGGATAATAATGTTGCGGAATCAATATAAATATTTCGCCAATAGGATATGAATCATAAAATATATATCTTTGGGAAGAGATATATGATGGATTCGCAGGTCTGAGGGACTGAAAAAAATATAAAAAATTGAAATTGGAGGGAGTTAAAAATGGAATCAATTATACAAAGCGCAATATCAAGACAAATTACCGGGGGCACAGGTAGTTTGAGCGAAAGGCCACTGGATGAGTTTGCCGGTGCAAATGATGCAAAGATAATGGTCATGGGAGCTGGCGGAATGGGTTGTAATGCTGTCAACAGGCTGCACAGTGTCGGTATACAGGGAGCAGAGACTATTGCACTAAATACAGATATGAAGCACTTGCGGACAATACAGTCTGACAGAAAGATTCTTCTTGGCCAGGAGCTTACAAAGGGGCTTGGCGCCGGAGGGTATGCAGCTATGGGGAAACAGGCTGCTGAAGAGTCAATAAATGAGATCAGGGATGTTATGCGTGGAGTTGATATGCTGTTTCTGGTTGCAGGTATGGGCGGTGGAACAGGAACCGGAGCTGCACCTGTTGTTGCTGAGTATGCAAGGTCCCAGAATTCAATTGTTATCGGAGTAGTTACAATGCCTTTCAAGATTGAAGGTGCGAGAATCCATAAGGCAGAAGAAGGTCTTGCACGGCTAAGACAGGTATCAGATACTGTTATTGTGATCGAGAATGATCGGCTTGTTGAGATTGCAGGTAACATGCCGCTTCAGCAGGCGTTCTCTGTTGCAGATGAGATTATTGTGACTATGATAAAGGGCATTACTGAAACAATAGCTACACCGTCAATTGTGAACCTGGACTATGCTGATGTTAAGACAGTTATGAGTTCAGGCGGGGTTGCTATGATTGGTGTTGCTGAGTCTGCATCTGCGGCAAGAGCAAGAGAAGCTGTTGAGCAGGCGATGTCGAATCCGCTTCTGGATGTTGATTACAAGGGAGCTACAGGCGCGCTTGTGCATATTACAGGCGGACCTGATTTAAGGCTTGATGAAATTACAGAGATAGGTGACTTTGTTTCACGTCACCTCGATGCAGGAGCCCAGACCATCTGGGGAGCAAGAGTAGAAGACGATATGAAAGGTAAGGTGCGGGTGATTACAATCATCACTGGCGTCAGATCCCAGTATGTGCTTGGACCACAGACCCAGAAGGAAGGTGTGGAAGTGAAGAATATCGAGCAAAGTCTTGGCATCGAGATTATCCGGTAAGGGGGATAAATGACACGATTATGCGCGTCGTACTTTAAGGGAGATGCGGCGCGTTAATTTTTATATTTTATGTGAGTTTAAGTAGTTCAAGTTTGTGTTGTTGGCCTGCCATTCCCAACTCACCTCTAGTGGGTCCATGTTCTTGATATCATGGGCCCCTAACCACCTCCTTCTTTTAGCGTAACATTTATATAACAGTTGTGATAATATTATAACCTATGTTACAAAAATATAATCTGTGGAAAGTGCTAAAGGTATTTTTTGATGACCCTCTCCCAAAAGGTGCAGGTTTCCAGCTGAGGGAAATATGCAGGATTACAAATATTGCCCCTCCGTCTGTCAAAAGATATCTGGATGGACTTGCAGAGGATGGTCTCATAATAAAAGAAAAACACAGGATACATAAATATCCCGTATACTGGGCTAACAGGGATAATGAGAGATTCAGGTTTCTTAAAAAAATGGATCTGCTTTTTGCCATTGAAGATTGCGGGCTTATGGCATATCTGAATGATAAATGTATGCCTAATGCAATTGTTTTATTTGGCTCCGCATCAAGGGGAGAAGATTTGATGGAGAGTGATTTAGATTTGTTTCTCATGTGCGGGGAAACAAAGCTTAATCTTGGAAAATATGAAAAAATACTGAAAAGAAAGATTAATATTTTCTTTTGCTCTGATTTCAAGTCGCTTAGTGGCGAGTTAAAGAACAATGTGCTTAATGGTGTTGTTTTAAGCGGGTATTTGAAGGTGTTTTAGTGAGCGGGGAATTGATTGAGGTAACTCCAAATAAGGAGAAAGCGAAGTCCATGTTAGCCATGGCAAAAACCAGAATTGAGATGTTGGAAAGTGTTGATTCTGCAAAATATACAACGCTTGTTATTGAAGGACATTATGAAGCCATGAAAGAACTTATATCTTCTATTCTCTCACTGGATGGGTATAAGACTATTGGGGAAGGGGCGCATAGGATGCTTATTGAGTATCTTAGTGAAGCGTATAGTGCCGAGTTTTCCCGCTCAGAGATTTGTTTTCTTGATGATTTGCGGAAAATACGAAACAGGATCAATTATGCTGGTTTTTTTGTGAAGGAGGATTATCTGGAGCGAAACAAGGGAACTATAGTTGAAATTATCCGAAAATTGATTGCTATTATTGATGCGCGAGTGGATTGATTTCAGATATGAATGTATGTGTGATGATGCACATGAAAAATCAGTTTTTGGTTGAGCTATTGTGGTTTTGTTTTCGTTTTGTGTGAACCAGATCAAGATGGAGGCGGTAATGTGGTTGATTTGAGTGGAAAGAATATTGTGATGGTTGTTGCGCCTGATAATTTCAGGGATGAGGAGTTGCTTGAGCCGAAAGGGGTTTTTGAGGATTATGGGGCTAATGTTGTTGTTGCATCAAAAGGTGTGAGCACTGCAAAAGGCATGCTTGGAGCCATTGTGGACATTGATGTGGATTTAGCGGATGTTTCTGTGGATGAATGTGATGCTGTGGTTTTTGTCGGCGGGTCCGGAGCGTCTGTGTATTTTGATAATCCTTTAGCTATTTCTCTTGCAAAAAGCGCTTATGATAAGGGAAAGGTTGTCGGGGCGATTTGCATAGCGCCCTCAATTCTTGCAAATGCAGGGATTCTTCGCGGAAAGAAAGCAACTGCGTGGTCAAGTGAGGCAGGGAATTTGAGGGATAAAGGCGCGGAGTATACGGGGGATGCGATTGCGCAGGACGGGAAGATTGCTACTGCAAACGGACCGGGGGCTGCGCAGGAGTTCGGGGTTAAGGTTGCTGAAGCCATGCAGTGATTTTTCGAAAGATATTGAAGAGCAGATGGCTTGTATCTGGTCAGCATCTTTTCAGTTTTACGCGTTCATAATACAAAATATTACCTTCCGCACCCACCACAAAATCATCATACTATTTTTCTTCAAAATGCCCGATATGCATTTAAATGTAACTCGACCATAACTAAAGCATGGACAGAAAAAAAAAGTGTAGTCCCGCTCTCTTAAGCCACATGAAACCCGGCTACAAGTTCTGGCTTCGCATAGGCCAAAAGTCCATAATGGGTGCAGGAAGATACAAAATCCTAAAAACAATCTCAAGAACCCATTCCATAAAAGAGACCTCAAAACTCCTGAACCTCTCCTACCGCTCATGCCAGAACTACATAAAAAAAATGGAAGACCGCCTAGGCACAGAAATAGTCCACACAGAAAGAGGCGGCATCAACGGCGGCGGCAGTGCAGAACTAACCCCGTTCGGTAAATCTCTGGTCAAAAAATTCGAGTCCATAAAATTCAAGGTAATTTGCGATGATAAAAGATAGATTTGGAAGAGAAATAGACATCCTGAGAATATCAGTAACACAGCAATGCAATCTCAACTGCCCATACTGCCACAGGGAAGGTGAAACTAACATAGAACCTGTCATGTCCCCCGCAGAAATAGCAAAAATCGTATCCTCGTGCGCAAAAGCAGGCATAAAAAAAGTCAAGATAACAGGCGGGGAACCCCTAATAAGAAAAGACATCTGTGAAATAATCGCACAAATATCACACATCCCCGGCATCGAAGACATATCAATGACCACAAACGGCACAATGCTCAAAGACACAGCACAAAACCTAAAAAAAGCAGGACTCAAAAGAATCAACATCGGCTGCGACTCATACACCTCATCCATACTTGAAAAAACAGCGCACAAGATAAAATCAGGCATAATAGCAGCAAAAGACGCAGGACTGGACACAATCAAACTCAACATGGTAGTCCTCAAAAATGTAAACGAAAGCGACATCCAAAATATGATAGAATTCTCAAAAAAATCAGGTGCAATACTGCAGCTCATTGAGCTGATTGAAACAAAACACAACAAACAGTTTTTCCACGACCATTATTACCCTCTCAAAGGCATTGAAAAAGAACTTGCATCAAAAGCAGATTCCATTGAGACGCGCTCAATGCACAACAGAAAAAAATACTACCTGGACGGCGCAGTTGTCGAAATTGTAAGACCGACAAGACACGAATTCTGCGCAAACTGCCGGACCTTAAGAATAACCTCTGACGGCAAAATAAAACCGTGCCTCATGAGAAATGATAATCTTCTGGATATTGTTTCAGGCATCAGGAACGGGATCAAAGATAACGAATTAAACAACCAGATTCTCCGGGGCATTGAAAAAAGAGAACCATACGTGAGGTGACAGAATGAAAATAAACATGATAGACATATCTTTGAAAAAAAAAGTATTAAGAACAGCCACAGCTTGCGGCAGGATCAATCTGTCAGAACATACTGTGAAACTAATAAAAGATGGCAAAACAAAAAAAGGCGACGTCTTCACAGTAAGCGAGATCGCAGCAATCAACGCAGTAAAAGACACCCCGCGCATGATTCCTCTCTGCCACAACATCCCCATATCCAAAGTGGATGTAGAATTTGACTGCGCAGGCAATCACATAGACGCAAAGGTCACAGTCATATCCTATGGAAGGACAGGAGTTGAGATGGAAGCACTGGCAGGTGTGACCATGAGCCTTCTAAACATCTGGGACATGGTAAAATACCTTGAAAAAGAC
>DAOVYR010000135.1 GCA_030635525.1 Candidatus Nanohalarchaeota archaeon
AAAAATCCCTTCCAAGACATGCAACCTCGCCAGTCGAACTCATCTCAATCCCGACAATCGGGTCAGCCCCGTAAAGCCTCGAAAATGAGAACTGCGGAAACTTTATGCCGATATGCTTGATCCTTGGACGCGCTGTACAGACAAGCTTCTGCCCAAGAATCACCCCCGTTGCAACATCAATAAGATTAATACCCATCGTCTTACTCACAAACGGCACACTTCTCGAAACACGAAGATTGCACTCAATAACAAATATCTTCTCATTTTTCACAATAAACTGGATATTAAAAGGCCCGTGAATGTTCAGTCCCACAGCAATCTTATGGCTCGCTCTCTCAATCTTTTTCTTCACAGCATCAGTAAGCGTCTGCGGCGGTATAACCATCGTCGCATCCCCGGAATGCACCCCTGCATTCTCAATATGCTCCATGATAGCCCCGATCAGCACATTACTCCCATCACACACCCCGTCAACCTCCACCTCGCGCGCATTATCCATGAAATGCGAAATAACTACTGGATGCTCCCTTGACACATCTGTAGCAATACTAAGGTATTTACCGAGATCAGCCTCATCATACACAATATTCATCGCCGCCCCCGAAAGCACATACGACGGCCTTATAATGACCGGATAACCGATCCGCTCAGCAAACTTAATAGCAGCCTCCACACTCTCAAACTTATTCCAGTAAGGCTGCTCAATACCTATTTTATCAAGCAGCGCACTAAACTTAGCCCGGTCCTCCGCCCGGTCAATATTCATCGGGTTGGTTCCAAGAACCCTCACACCCTCTTTATACAACCTAAGAGCAATATTATTCGGGATCTGCCCGCCAAACGACACAATAACCCCCATCGGATCCTCCTTCTCATAGATATCCATGACTGTCTCAAAACTGACATCCTCAAAATAAAGCTTGTCCACAACATCATAATCCGTAGAGACCGTTTCTGGATTATAATTGATCATGATTGTCTTTCGCCCCCTCTTTGCAACAGCCCACGCCCCATGCACAGAACACCAGTCAAACTCAACAGAAGACCCGATACGATACGTTCCGGACCCAAGAATCACAACATCTCCGCCTCCAAACTCAATATCATTCTCACATCCATTGTAAGTAAGATACAGGTAATTCGTCTTTGCAGGCCACTCAGCAGCAAGAGTATCAATCTGCTTCACACATGGTACAATATCCCACTTCTTCCTTGTATTCCTGATATCCTGCTCTTTTTTCGACACAATATCTGCAATATGCACATCAGAAAATCCAAGCTGCTTTGCATACCTCATCACACTCGCATTAAGCCCGCGTCCAATTCTCTTCTCACATTCCAAAATATTTGCAAGCTTATTCAAAAACCACCTGTCAATCCTTGTGATCTCAAAAATCTCATCGACACTCATGCCGCACTTAAACGCATCAACAATATAATACAGCCTCTCATCAGTCGCTACACGCAATCGCTCCCTGACAACATCAGGATTCGTCTCGCCGCACCCGCAAAGCCCGTATCTTCCGGTATCAGTCATTCTCACAGCCTTCTGCAGCGCCTCCTCAAACTTCCTGCCGATAGCCATCACTTCCCCCACAGACTTCATCTGCGTCCCGATACGGAAATCCGCATTCTTGAACTTCTTAAGGTCCCACCTCGGCATCTTTACAACAATATAATCAAGCGCAGGCTCAAAACACGCCGTAGTCGCAAGAGTGACCTTATTGACAATTCCGGGAAGCGGCTTTCCAAGACACAACTTAGTTGCAATAAACGCCATCGGATATCCCGTTGCCTTAGACGCAAGCGCAGACGATCTCGAAAGCCGTGGATTGACCTCAATAACCCTGTACTCCCTTGAATCCGGATCCAGCGCATACTGGACATTGCACTCACCGACAATTCCAAGCGCCCTTATAATCTTGATGGCAAGCCTGCGAAGCATATGATACTCCTCATTATCCAGGGTCTGCGACGGCGCAACCACAATAGACTCACCAGTATGAATCCCGATAGGATCAAAATTCTCCATATTGCATATCGTTATACAATTATCATCAACATCCCTCATAACCTCATACTCAATCTCCTTCCACCCGCCGACATACTCCTCAATAAGGACCTGTCCTATTGCACTCTGCGCAACTCCTCTTTCAGCAATGAACCCAAGCTCCTTCTCATCCTTTGCAATCCCGCTTCCCTCGCCTCCAAGCGTAAACGCGGCCCTCACCATGCACGGGTATCCTATCTCCTTTGCAGCCTTCAAAGCATCATCTTTACTTGTCACCGCCCTGCTCCTGCATATCTTGATGCCCTCCTTCTTCATAGCAATCCTGAACAGATCCCTATTCTCCGTAGCCTCAATCGCATCAACCTGCGTCCCAAGAACCTTGACATTATACTTTGAAAGCACACCGCTATTATGCAGCTCAACCCCGCAATTAAGAGCCGTCTGCCCGCCGACATTAAGCAAAATCCCGTCAGGCTTTTCTTTCTTGATAATCCTCTCAACATATTCAGGAGTGACAGGCAAAAGATAAACCCTGTCCGCCATCTTCGGATCAGTCTGTATCGTTGCAATATTCGGGTTCACAAGCACGCTCTTAATCCCCTCTTCCTTAAGCGCCTTAAGCGCCTGCGACCCTGAAAAATCAAACTCACCTGCCTCACCTATCTTAATGGCACCGGACCCGAGCACAAGGACTTTCGAAATCTTCCTGCTTTTCCTTTCCCCATACAGATTACGCATCACAGCCACCCAGAAACTCATCAAAAAGATAACTCGTATCAACAGGACCCGGCGTTGATTCCGGATGAAACTGCACAGCAAAAATTTTCTTTTTCTTGTGCCTTATACCCTCAATAGTCCTGTCATTTGCATTCACAAACCATGGCAAAACATCCTTTGGAAATGTCTTCTTATCCAGCACAAACCCGTGATTCTGGCTTGTGATAAAACACCTTTTCGTATCCATATCAACACACGGCTGATTCTGGCTCCGATGCCCGAACTTCAGTTTGTAAGTATCAATTCCAAGCGCAAGCCCCATGATCTGGTTCCCGAGGCAGATCCCAAACATCGGTACCTTCTCACCCATAAGCTCCCTGGCAGTCTCAATAGTAGTATCCGTAAGCATCTTCGGATCCCCCGGTCCGTTTGACACAACCACACCATCCGGCTCATATCCAAGAATCTTATTCACAGGATAATCATACGGCACCTGCACAACAGTAGAATCCCTCAAACAAAGCTCCCTTATGATATTTGCCTTAACCCCGCAATCAATAACAACAATCTTTCTGCGCCCTTCACCATAACTCACCGGCTTCTTCAAAGACACCTCAGAAACCAGATTTCTTGTATTCGGGTCATCCACATTCTTCACCTCAACCCGAAGCGTCTCAAGATCCGGGTGCCCTACCTCAAGTATTCCCCTCATGCTCCCCGAGACCCTAAGCTTCTTTGTAAGCGCTCTCGTATCAATCCCTGCTATCCCTACCTTCCTCTCCTTAAAAAACCATTCAGGAAGAGTCTTCTTGCACTGCCAGTGGCTGGGATTATAGCACACCTCATTTACCACAAGCCCCTGCACCTTAATACTATGCGACTCAAAATTAACAGGCAGCCCAAAAGAATCAGACTTGTACCAGGGCACACCATAATTACCGATAAGAGGATACGTCAGCGCAAGAATCTGACCTTTATATGAAGGATCCGTAAGACTCTCAGTATACCCGACCATACCTGTATTAAACACAACCTCTCCTTCAAGTCTTTTCTCAACACCAAACCCGGTGCCTTGGAAACATGACCCGTCCTCAAGAACAAGTAAAGCATTCATCTCTCTTTGATTACTATCTGAAGATTTAAATCTTTTACCTATGTTTCTTTTTCCTTTGCGCTCTACCTTCAGTTTATCCATTTCTTCTATGCCTGCGCTATTCCTTTTTCCTTTTTTTATTTCATTCATCTTCAAATGAACCCACAGGATAATTATACAACACAATTATTTAAACCTGATTGTATCCATGAATTCACCCGCACAAATATAAACAACCCCGTCCAATAACAACC
>DAOVYR010000178.1 GCA_030635525.1 Candidatus Nanohalarchaeota archaeon
AAATATGGCGGGACTGTAAAATCAGCCATTGCAAAGTCAGGAAACATTTTAAAAGAAGAATGGCGAGGACAATACTGGCTTGTTGAGACAGAACTTCCGGCAGGTATGCTGGAAGAGTTGTTCAATGAAGTGAACTCGATAACACACGGCGAAAACGAAAGCAAGATATTACCGTCGAAGTTATAATCAAAGGTGAGAAAATGGATAACGAAGTGAAAAAAGAAATAAAAGTGGAAAAAGTAAAAGACAGAACCAGCGCAACAACAGAAATAGTTGTACCGGGGGACATAATAAAAGAAAGCATGGAAATACTCCCTGGAACCGGCACATTCAGGGAAGGTAAGAACATTATCTCAAAAGTTCTTGGCATTGCAAAGACAGACGGCCGGGTAATCTCTGTTACACCCTTGAACGGAGTATATTCCCCACAGAAATGGGACTATGTGATTGGCGAGATAACCTCGATCAATTTCTCAAACTGGTCTGTTGACATATCAGGGCCCTACGAAGCAACCCTGCCCATAGCTGAAGTCAAAGGATACATTGAACGTGACGCAGACCTTTCAAAGCACTATGCGATAGGAGAATTGATTTTCGCCAAAGTCGTCGACGTCTCAAAGACAAAATACATCACCCTTACAATGAAGGACATGAAAGCAAGAAAAATATCCGGCGGATTTGTAGTGGAATTGACCCCTTCGAAAGTGCCGCGCCTCATAGGCAAAGCAGGCTCGATGATAACCATGATAAAGCAAAGGACAAATTGCTTCCTGTCCGTAGGCCAGAACGGCAGAGTATGGCTAAAAGGTGACCACGAGGATATTGCATGCAAAGCAATAAAGATGCTTGAAGAGCACTCGCACACACCAGGCCTGACAGACAAAATCAGTGAGATGCTCGATAAAGAGTTGAAAAAAGGGAAATAATTATTTGCAGGTGAAATATATGACAAAATCAGAAAGAGCAGATAACAGAAAATTAGATGAGATAAGGCCGATGAAAATGAAAGTAGGCGTCATAAAACGCGCCGACGGATCTGCAGAAGTTGAATTCGGCGACACAAAGGTTGTTGCAGCAGTATACGGCCCAAGACAGATTCACCCAAGGCACCAGGAAAGACCGGATAGAAGCGTTCTAAGGTGCAGATACAACATGCTTCCGTTTTCAGTAAGCGACAGGAAAAGACCCGGATACGACAGGAGGTCAACCGAACTCGGGAAAGTAATAACAGAATCACTCCAACCAGCATTATTTCTTGAGGAATTCCCAAAAACCGCCATAGACATCGATATGGAAATAACACAAGCAGATGCAGGAACAAGAGCAGCAGCAATAAACGCAGCATCACTTGCTCTTGCGCACGCAGGAATCCCCATGCGTGACCTTGTGACATCAGTCGCCGCCGGTCGCGCCAACAAGAAACTGCTGCTTGACATGACAAAGGAAGAAGAAGATGCACCCGATGCTATCGACTTGCCTATGGCCATGATGCCGCGAACAGGAAAAGTTACTCTTTTGCAGATGGATGGAATAGTATCTCCTGAAGACATCGAAAAGATAGTGGACCTTGCAGAGATAGGATGCATGAAGATTTACGAGGCGCAGAAAAAAGCGCTTCACGAAAAATACAGATCATAAGGCACGGAGGTAATGATTATGACACTTAAATTAACTAAAGAACATATACTGGAAAACATATTGAAAGGAAAAAGGCTTGACTCAAGAAAACTTGACGAATACAGGGAAATCAAGATCGAGACAGGCGTCAGCAAGAAAGCAGAAGGTTCTGCAAAAGTGACCATCGGCGAAACAATAGTACTAGCTGGTGTGAAGATGGCTACAGCAACACCGTATCCTGACACCCCTGAAGAGGGCGTAATGACAACATCAGCAGAATATCTCCCTATGGGCGCACCGGAATTTGAAAGCGGTCCTCCGAGAGAAGATGAGATAATACTCGGGCGCGTTGTAGACAGGGCCATCAGGGAATCAAAATGCATTGATTTCAAGAAACTGTGCATAGAGCCAAAAGAGAAAGTCTGGATGGTATTCGTTGATATTCTCGTAATGAACCACGATGGTAATTTATTTGACGCATGCGGGCTTGCTGCTATTGCTGCCCTGAAAGACGCAAAGATGCCGACCCTTACAGATGACGACACAATAGATCACGAAAATCTAAAGGGCAGCCTGCCGATTAAAGGCACTCCAATCACAATTGCTGTCAAGTGCTATAAAGGCAAATATATTTTGGATACAAATGCAGACGAAGGAGAAGCACTGACCTCACAGATTATCGTCGGCTCAAACGACGACGGAACCGTAAGCTCACTGCAAAAATGCGGCACAGAAGGAATCACAAAGAAAGAGATCGCAGATATGTTGAAACTTGCAGTTGACACATCAAAAAAGATAAGAGCAAAGCATTTCAAGTAAAGTATAGTGAAGGCACTAATAAATTGAGTAGAGTGCCTTCCCATATAGATCAAGGCAATTTGGTTTTGGGCGATGTTTGCTCATTTATTTCATGCCTTGACTATAATAAGAGAAGCACGAAAAGAAATAAGTTTTATAAAGGTATGTGCTCTCTAATATATGATTGGTGGTAATTATTACAACAAAAAAAGTTGGAACTACAGGCAGATTCAGTTCGCGATACGGGGTTAAGACCCGCATGAAAGTAGCAGCAGTTGAAAAACTTTCGCGCGCGAAGCACCAGTGCCCTAGTTGTATGAAACAAGCCCTCAAAAGACAGTCAAAAGGTATCTGGGTATGCAGGTCATGCGACATAAAGATCGCTGGTGGCGCTTATTCACCAGAGAGCCCGGCTGCAAAGATAATAAAGCAGATCACAAAAACAAGATCTGTTGACGAATAGGATGTGGTATATGTGTATGTTTGCTATGAATGCGGTCAGGAAGTGGAATTGAAAAAAGTGACACCAAGCCTGTTTTGCCCGAAGTGTTCAGGTCGTATTCTCGTGAAGCTCGCGCCCCCTGTAACTAAGACTATAAAGTGCATTTAAATGTACAGGTCAGTTATAGAGATTAGCGGCCAGAAAGCAGATAATGATTTGATACATAAAGCGCTGGCACCGGACATGGAATCAACAGACCGCGCAAAAATATCAATGAGTTCTGGAAAGACCCTGAAAATAGATATTCAGGCAAAAGACATAACCTCACTCCGGGCCGTAATTAACACA
>DAOVYR010000090.1 GCA_030635525.1 Candidatus Nanohalarchaeota archaeon
AATTCTCCGGGATTTCGATTAATGCTCCCTCTATTGGTTCTCCTGTAGAATAGTCAAATATTGTGCCTGAAAGGTGTGCGTACATTGATTCGTATTCCTCTGCGCATCGCCTGTTTATTGCACAAATTTCTGATTCGCAGCTATCCTCAAATTCTCCGAGGCACGGCTGGCCCAATATGAGTTTGTCTGGTATGGAACCGGCAGCGCACTTTTGTTCGTCTGTGCAGTCAAATGTTTCACATTCGCAATCACTGGAACACGCGTCCCCTGATTTTTTGCTGTATGTGCACTCTTCAGTCTGGCAGGTTGCATTTGCCTGCCCCGGACCTTTTATGCAGTTCTCTGATAGGCAATTATTTGCAGTATATTTGTATATGTGTGATACATGATTTGAATCTGAACCGGCTATTGATGTTTTGTCTTCGCTTTTGTTATCACAGAACATCTCATCCTGGAGTTTGTCAGTCCATGTGTTTGTTTCAATATTCGCGGCAAGTATTGCTGTGTGATACTCATCAAGCAGTATATATCCGCCTTCATATTTCGCAGGTTCGCTATTCGTGTTTATCTGTATTATCATGTCGAAGTCAGGGTTCATCTTTTCTAGTGTCAGGGGCTGGTAGTTGCTGAATGTCCATCTTTGTTTGCTTTCAAGATCTTTTATGTCTACCCTGTATTTTATGTTGCCAATATCCACACAGGACAATGTAGCACTGTCTGATTCAGAAGAAATTCTTAGCTGATCTACAATGAATTTCCTGAGTTCCACGCGCCCCCCCAAATTATTATTTGTACAGGGCACTGTAAGAAAATTATTGAATAGTGCTATTTCAAGATTCTCGTCAGAAAAAACATCTTGTATCTCTTCTGCATCTGATACATTAACAGTGGAAAATATAATGAATGCTATAAACAGTATTATTCCCATGAATGCAGCTATTATTTCCGTAGTCAATCCTTTTCTCATAAAATGCACGTCATTCACGTTTGTTGTTATAGTCAAGGCATGAAATAAATGAGCAAACATCACCCAAAACCAAATTGCCTTGATCTATATGGGAAGGCACCCTACTCAATTTATTAGTGCCTTCACGATATTTTTATTCCCAAGTGTATATATATACCCTTAAGTTCATTGCATTAAGATTGCAGGCTACCTGTGTTACTCACTGCGATATGTATTTGCATTGGTTTGCCTTAAGTGTACAGCATTCTTCACCGTCATCACATATTGTTAACTGTGATTTACACCCAACAATTCTTTTTGAGATGCATATCCTCTCTGTACCGGTCATGTTACTGCTGTCAATAATGTTCCTTTGATAATGCGGCATGGCATATGTATGTATATCTCCTGTATCATCTGCAGGAGTGTGCGTCTTGCCAATATATGTCAGGCGCAGATGTGTTTCATTTAGTTCGTACGCATAGTTTTTTTTGAGGTCAAAATGTCTCACTCCCTGTTCAACTGTCGCTATATTTACAATTATGCTTACAACTGCACGTGTGGTCTGCTCTGTGATTATGTCAAGATCAGCACCTATAAGTCCTGTTGATCCCTTGACGCCTACTGCAAGCACAAATCCTGCAATTAGTATTGACATTGTGTATATCATTATTTTTATTATCCCAATAGCCATGTTTCTAACCTTTTGTTTCTAAATATCTTTTAGCTTTTTTACCAGACTAATAAAATTTTCATGTCCTTCCAATATATCCGTGATTCTGGACCATCCTTTGCTCCATAAATAGAATATTACTGCAATGGCTGTTATTCCAATTAGAACAGAACCGATATATAACATCAAAGTCTTTGTTCCTTCTTCTCCTTTTCTTCTTTTAGTATTGATGGTATTCACCTTTTGGCACATCCATATATCCCATCTGCCGCGTTCAATTTCCAGATGCATATCCCGTAACAGCCGTTACATATAGCTTTATCCGGGCAGCTTACACAGTCACTACAGCATTTTCGATATACTGTCATTGTTTCTTCTTTTACGTTGTTCTTTTCTCTTTTTTCTTCATCAATTACAGGATATATTGCAGTATCTATATTGGCAATTTCTACTCTGACAGTGTTGCCTACATTTTCAAAATCATTCCCGGCTAACCCTGTTGCACTTATCTCATCAATAACTGCCACATTATTCGCCGGAATCACTAAACCCGAATTGGGAATACTATAAACTTCTTCATCTCCACCATTTATTGTGATATGCAAATCCTCAGGGTAGATGGTTATGTCAGGTCCGTTGTTCCGGATAGTAAATGCCAGATACTGATCCTCATCTGTTGAGAAAAATTGCGTGTTCGCATTGCAGTCGTCGGTAGAAATACAAGGATATATATCTTCGATTACCAGATCCGGTGGGGATTTACATTCTCGTGTGTCGACATCTTCTATTATTGTTTCTTTTCTGTATATTTTTTCCGGTCGATGACATGCCACTTCGTTCTCATCCCCGAGTTCACCTGTTGATATATCCACGCAACCTGTTTTATATTCTGTCTTTTCAGAATATTTGCAGACACCATCGAGAGTATATTCCCCCGCATCTGAGCGACTGTAGAGAAAATATTCCCTGTAATTATCATCGTCATCAGTCTCACCATAGCAGATATATCTTTCCGGATTGTTACATCTCATGCTTGCAGATACCTTTGCTGTACATACACCAACATCACTGCCTTCTGCATTAATAAGAATATTGAACAGGATCTCTTTTAATTCACCGTTGATTTTTGGCATCGTAAAATGATAGTATGACTCGTCTTCATCATATTTAAGTCCAAGTTCATGAGATGGCCCTATTCTGCAGTTAGTTATAGTGTTGTCTGTATCTGGATCCTTGCATCCGCCGCCGCTTTCAGCGAATACTATCTGTATATCTGCGTTCATATGTGATGCGGATGCTGATTTCACTTCTTTCTTGAATTTTACTTTTGTAATATCTTTAGTACCCATCTGGTTGAAATTTATGCCATCTGGGAAGCTTGCATCCTTCAAGCATGTCCATATTTTGGTGATTGGGTTGATTCCTTCTACATTGAACGAGATTTCATAATCATCTGGCTTGAATTCTTCCAGTTCTGTTTTCTTTTCACATGGCAGCTGAAATGCGATATTACTGCAGGTGCTCTCACATAATTTGTAATAACCCTCATCTAAGATCGTCAAATCTGATCCACTTTCATCTCGTATGACTATCGCTTCACTATCGCTACCCTCTTTGGGTTTAATCTTTATGCCGAGATCGGTGACATCTTCTTTGAGGGTAAGAGTCATTGTTGAGCATGGCTGAAACTCTCCTTCAGGTGTATAGGCTGGTTTAGTGGAACTGCCGTCAGGAGGGTCCAGAGTAGAATCATCACCGCCGGCGATAATCTCACCGCAGTAGTAGGGGACATCTTCAATAGTCTCAGTGCATTTTGCCATATCACGTACATTTGCTTTTGTGCATTTTAGTATACAAAGGCTCTTATATTTTTCATAGTCTATAATTCCCTTGATGTCATTTGGCTGGCTGTCTTCGCCGCTTGATGCTATGGTCAGTGTAAACAAGACCGCGACACCAACAGCTAAAAACGCAATTAGAAATTTGAATGCAGTTGAAACTCCTGTTTCTCCTTTTTTGTTATTGAGATATAGCATAATTATAATCTCTCCCCGTTTAACTTTTATATGTCATATGTAATACTGTTTATATGTCATATGTAATAAACATCCTAGTAATTCATACCCTCATATGGGCAATCAACATTAACACCTTCATCCATGCACCCTTTGCCTGTCTCTTCACCCCAGTAGACGCATGCATCTATCTTGTAACATGATTCACAGATGCGTTTGCACATTTCGATTTTTATTGTATTGCCTCCCTGCACCATTGGTTGCTCTGTGCCCTCTTTTGCTTTTGAGGCAGTGCTGTTTAACATTGTGATTACTATGAGTACTGATACAAGACCTATTACTATTACCATGATAATCCATATTGTCTGACTCATTGCTTTTTTCATGTTACCCTCTCCTATTAAATGTCTGGTAAATTAAAGACATCAGCTATTATTTGTTCTGCTCTTTCGCCAAGGAATATGTAGAATGCTGCGATAATTGCAAGCACAATCATTCCAAGCACGAGAAGCATTGTCTGATTGATTGCAAGGGAACCTTTTTTTTTGGCCTGATGTTTTTCATGCATATTAAATCACTAGGGAATATTAGTATCTTCTAGTATTTATATTTTGTATGTCTTTTTTGCATTCCAGAACAATTCGGAATACAAAGAAATGTTTATATATGTAATAAGACATATATCTCTACATGAAACGGAAAGGAATGGATGTTAGTTTCATTGCAGGGGTAATATTGGCTGCTTTTTTAGTTATTCTTTTTTTGGCAGGAGCAATGCACTATCTAAATAAATATCTGTAGGTGCGAAAGGTTTGATTCATATGAAATGCGTTATTGAAATGGGTATGCTTGTGTTGAGGAGGAAAGGTATGAGAGGAATTGACCTTCTTATTAGTGTGATCTTTATAGTTCTTATTATTTTGCTGCTTCTGTTTTCCAATAACGCATTTATTACATATTTTCTGACAGAAGGTGGCGACGAAATATTAGATACCATACCTTTTAGTAATGATGTCGCTTAGCAGAGTAAAATTATTTAAGCTACGCCGGGCTATTATTTAGTATGGGTACCGATACATCCTGTTGCAGGGGCAGTATGAGTATGGGATTTTTGGCATCTCTGATAATTGCATTGCTGGTATTCATTATGCTTTCATATATTGTTGGTGGTCAAATAAGCGAGAAGATGGAGGATTATCGCAACAGGTTTACTGATATCGGTGACGATATTTCTTATGATAAAGAGTGTATTTCGCTTGGTGGTGATCTCGAGAAGAATAAGGTGAATGAGTTTGTTGTTGACCTTGGAGATATAGCAGTGAAAGATATAAAATATTTTGGATTGTTTTTTGATTGGAAGCTTATTGATAATAAGGCATATGTTGAGCAATGGATGGTTTCATGCCATGATGGCCCGGATCTTTTTGATTCTCCATGGGAGCTAGGCAAAGTAGGTGAGAATACTGCTGTGCAGTTCACAGAGTCAAATGGATACGAGACTGAAATTGAGTGTGATAATAAGGTGGATGTTACTGTGGAGACAGGAGATGGGCTTTTTGACGGGACAAATCTAGACGTAAAATTATGCTTTAAGACAGACAGATAAAAAAAGTATATAAAGCACAAAATATTATATGACTACATGGGTCTATCACTCTCTGTTGACTTTTTGTCAAAATTAGTTCTTACATTACTTGTTTTCTTAGTTGTTGTAGGGCTGGTCACAGACAAACTGGACCCAAGGGGCGTCGCATCATGGGGTATTTCAGGGCTCAG
>DAOVYR010000126.1 GCA_030635525.1 Candidatus Nanohalarchaeota archaeon
CGACATTCCAGAGAACTCTTGCAAAAGCAAGACAAAAAATAGGGGATGCGATTGTCAATGGAAAAGCAATACGAATACAAGGAGGCGAATATATTATGCCAGGTGGAAACGGACAAGGATCTGCAGGGTTCGGTAGAGGTGGCATGGGCAGAGGCCGCGGTGTAGGATTTGGCGCTGCGCCTGATAAGTGCAAATGCCCTGCGTGTGGACACGAAGAGCTGCATACAAGAGGACAGCCGTGCGTACAGATGAAATGCCCTAAGTGCGGAGCGCAGATGATAAGAGGGTGATTAAACAAGACAGAGTTATCGGTTGTAGATAATTTATAAAAACGGAGGCGTAGAAATATGAAAATTGTAGTAAGTTCAACTGGAGAAGATATTAAGAGTGATGTTGACTCGCGTTTCGGAAGATGCGCGTATTTTCTTGCTGTTGAGGTAGAAGACAGTAAAATCGGAAATGTTACATGCGAAAAAAACGAGGGTGCAATGCAGGGACAGGGCGCAGGCATCACAGCAGCACAACAGGTAGGCAATATGAAGCCGGATAAGATTATTACAGGAAACCTGGGGCCTAATGCGTCGCAGGTCATCAAGGGGCTTGGAATTCCTGTATGCCAGGCAACCGGATCTGTAGAGGATGCAGTGATCGCGTTGATAGACGGGAAACTGGCGGAACTTACGGATACTGTGCCTTCTCATTTTGGGATGAATAAATAACTTTTAGGTGATGGATATGAAAATAGCAGTATCAACAAATAATGGTAATGTGTCTGAGCATTTCGGCAGATGCCCGCAGTTTACGATTGTAGATATTGAGGATGGAAAGGTCACTAAAAAGGAAGTGATTGAGAACCCGGGACATGATAGTGTCGGGTCTTTGCCCAAGTTATTTCATGATATGGGTGTAAATGTTATGATTGCCGGCGGCGCAGGATTTCGTGCGCAGGAGTTTTTTAAACAATATAACATTGAACTTATTGTTGGAATTAGTGGAAGCATAGATGAGGCCATCAAAAAATACGCAGAAAGTAAGCTTGAGGGCGGCGCAGGCACATGCGCACCGGGTGCCGGGCGCGGGTATGGCGTGCGCAAGGAAGATGGGCACGAGGGCACAGAAGATGATTGCGAAGGGCATGATGAATAATTATGAAAATATACGGGCCCGTTCCATCGTGGAGACTTGGAAACTCCCTTGGCGTTGATCTTGTTGAAGCACCACCCGGCTACTGCAAAGCATGCCCATTTAACTGCCTTTATTGCCACCTGGGACACAAGGGACATTTCATGCTTGAGCCGGCATCTATGGAATTGCCGCCAAAAGATTTTGGCATTCTGGAAAAAAAGATAATCGAGACCAAGCCAGACTATATTACATTTTCAGGACAGGGTGAGCCCACACTAAATTTGAATCTTGGATACGCTGCACAAAGAATCAAAGAGATATGCGATGTTCCTGTAGCTGTCCTGACTAACGCATGTTTTGCAGCAAGAAAAGATGTAAGAGCCAACCTTGATAACTGCGATGTTGTCATCGCAAAGATTGATGCTCCGACGCAACAGTTATTTGAGAAAATCAACAGGTCTGCAAGAGGTATTAAGTTAGCAAATATTATAGATGGAATAAAGTTAATCAACACCAAAGTATGCATTCAGACATTGATATTTTCATGCGGCAGTGTGACCAATGCAGATGATGAAACGCTAAACGCTCTTTTGGACGTATATCGGGACATAAATAAATCAAAACCAATTGAAGTCTTGCTTGGAACTGTCACCCGCCCCTCAGATGATGAAAACCTGCAGTTTGTGGATTCAGAGAAGCTTTCAGAAATTGCAGACAGGATTACAAAAGAGTGCGGAATCAAAGCCAGGTATTTCAGTGAAAGTGAGAAAGAACAGAAAAATGTCAGAAGAAAGATATCATTCGACCAATTGGGTGTAGAGATTACTGACCTTCTTTTGAGAAGGCCGTGCACAAGAGAGGAGATCATTTCGAGGTTTGATGGAAGTGACGCTGCTATTGTGCTTGACAGGCTTGTGGACAAGGGTGTCCTGGGTTTGAAACTGTTGGATTATAAAAAAGGGCATTACGTGGTATTATGAAAATAATTGGTATTACGGGCGGGAAAGGCGGGACCGGAAAGTCCACGATTGCCACTGCTGTTGCAGTTGAACTTGCCAAAAGAGGCAAAAAAGTGCTTCTTTGCGATATGGATGCAGACTGCCCCAATGACCATCTGCTTTTGGGCATCAAAAGAAAGCAAACTTGCGAGGTTTTCCAGAGGATTGCAAAGTGGGATTTGGATAAATGTGACAATTGCGGGAAGTGCGCAAAAGTATGCAGGAATAATGCGATTGTCTGTGTAGCAGGAAGTACGCCCATGTTTATGGCAAAACAGTGCAATGGATGCGGAGCATGCGTTATTGAATGCCCCACAGACGCGATATCATGGGACAAAAAGGTAGTCGGCGCAATATATAAGGGACGTGGTTTCGGGGTTGATCTTCTATCGTGCGAGCTTGAGATAAGTGAGCCAGTCTCAGAGATTGTAGTTGCGAAAGCATGTGAGATAATTGCAGCAGATAAGGAGCAGTATGATTATATTCTTGTTGATACTGCTGCGGGTACGCATTGCGATGTCATTGCTGCTCTCGGGGTTTGCGATGCTGCGCTTTGTGTCACTGAGCCGACACCGCTTGGAGCGCATGATCTTGGGTTGATATGTAAACTGCTTTTGCGGATGAATATAGATTTTGAGGTTGTGGTCAACAGGTATGAGGCAGGACGGGATGAGATTATTGATGCGCGTGTCTCAAAGTATGGCAAACATGTTTTTGCAAAGGTGCCTTACAGTAAGAAAATCATGACGGATTATTCAAACGGGGTTCCTGTTAAACACAAAAGCATTGAGAAAATCGCTGCGTGGATTGAGGGGTCAATATGAAACAGATAACAATACTTTCAGGAAAAGGCGGTGTAGGAAAAAGCAGTATCACTGCCTCGCTTGCAATAGCACTCTCCAAAAAGAGAAATATTATTTGCGCAGACTGCGATGTTGACGCATCCAACCTGGCGTTGGTCTTCGGCATGGATACAGATGATTTTAAGATGTGGAAAAGTATCTCAACTAACCAGAAGGCGCGCTTTGATCCAAAGAAGTGTGTGTCATGCGGGAAATGTGCTTCAGAGTGTTATTTTGATGCAATTGACTGGGATGATGCAAAGAAAATACCGGTATTCAAAGAGTTTGGATGCGAGGGATGCGGAGTGTGTGAGATGATATGCCCCTCCAAGGCTATTGAATTATATGATGTCTCAAATGCCAGAATAGGCTATGGCAAGACAAAATACGGTTTTATGGTTGTTTCGGGTCAGCTTGAGATGGGCGAATCCGGTTCAGGAAAAGTCGTATCACGAGTGAAAGAGCTTGCTTTGGAGGTCTCAGAAAATGCGGATGTCATGCTCGTTGATGCTGCGGCAGGTATCGGCTGTCCTGTGATTGCATCTGTTGCAGGCAGTGATTATGTTATCGGCGTTTGTGAGCCGACACCATCGGGGTTCAGTGATCTGAAAAGAGCGCTTAGTGTCGTGAATCATTTTAAGATTCCTTACGGGATTGTCATCAATAAGTTTGATCTGAATCCAGAGTACACCCGTAAAATTGAGGAGTTTGCAAAGAAGAAAGGCATTCGGATTCTTTCAAAGCTCGGGTATGATAAGTGTTTCATGGATGCGCTTGTCAATCTTGTGCCTGTAATTGAGTTTAAGCCTGCATACAAGGGATTTTTTGAGGGAGTTGTTCGCGCTCTTGAGGATGAAAGCGTGTTTAATGGATAGGCGATTACGGATGAGACGGATGCTCTTTTGAAGCTGCTGTGTGGATCATGAAACCTCTATGCGACCCTGAAGTCGCTATCGCTCCAACATCTTCAAAGCGAATATCGAAATTGTACTTTGAAGACGCCCTAAAGAACCAGGTTTGATTGGTTCGGTTTCAAGCTTTTCGGAAATACACTTCGTGAATTTCCTGTATCCTCGAAAATCCAAAAGGATTTTCGGGACCCCAAAATTCCTTCGGAATTTTTAGGGTTTCAGAAATACAGGAAATCTATGAAGCAGATTTCTGAAACTCCAACCGGTAACTCCGACCTAAAGGACGGAGTTTCAATGGTTGTAGATGATGAAGTCAGGGATTGCCGGACAGAAAGGATTGGATGATGTTTGATTTTCTTTGTCCCCTTTAAAAAATC
>DAOVYR010000118.1 GCA_030635525.1 Candidatus Nanohalarchaeota archaeon
CTATTATTCCCAAGTGGGTCCAATACCCCGCAGCTTGCTGCGGATATAATTCACTTGGGAAGACTAAAAATCGCCGGCTTAGAAATTCGCGTAATACCCCGGAGCTTGCTCCGATTGGGGTGCAGTCAAAGCCAGATATTCTCATGTGGCTTTGCCGCATACTTCACTTGGTGCAGTATTTATCGTGAGTATAACGAATTTCAGGCGATTTTTCATTGCATCACCAATTGTATCAAGCAATTAAAAAGCTTGGAATCTTCCAAGTTCACAGATGTTCCACGATTTTTTTTATTTATAAAAAATAATTCTTCTCCACACACACAACAAGAAATATATAATTCAAAGAAAAAAGATAACCATGCAAAAAATAAAAGACCTCGCAAGAAAACTCGCGCTAAAAAATGCAGCCCAGCACGACGGCAAAGCAAGCAGTAAAGCCGTCCTCGGAAGCCTCCTGGGCGCCCTCCCCGAGGCCAGAAAAGACGTACCCCAAACAATTAAAATAATAGAAGACATAGTCGGAAACATAAACGGCATGACACAAGAACAACAGCAAAAACAGATATCAACCCTCAAAATAACCACCACCAGGCCAAAAAACGAAAAACAACCCATGAAAGACCTTGAAGGTGTAGAAAAAACCGTAATAATGCGCTTCGCCCCCAACCCCAACGGACCGCTCTCATTCGGCCACTCAAGGCAGGCCATCCTCAACTGGCACTACGTAAAAAAATACAAAGGAAAATTCATCCTGCGCCTCGACGACACAGACCCGAAAATAAAAACCCCTCTGGAAGAGGCCTACAAATGGATACCCGAAGACCTTGAATGGCTGGGCATAAAACCGGACATCACAGTCCGCGCATCATCCCGCTTCCAAATCTACTATGATCACGCAGAAAAACTAATAGCCATGGACGCCGCATACGTCTGCACATGCCCAAAAGACACATTTGCGCAACTAAAAAAGAGCGCAACAGCCTGCCCCTGCCGGGACCTCACACCAGAAGAAAACATGGCCCGCTGGAAAAAAATGTTCAAAGACTATCAGGACGGCGAAGCAGTTCTCCGCATAAAAACAGACATCCACCACAAAAACCCCGCCATACGCGACTGGCCCGCAGCAAGAATCGTCACAAACCCGACCCATCCCCTCGTAAACTACCGCGTCTGGCCCCTCTACGACTTCGCATCAGCCATAGACGACCACCTTCTCGGCATAACCCACCTCATAAGAGGCATAGACTTCATTGCCACAAGCGAAAAGCAGGGCTACATGTACAAATACTTCAACTGGAAATACCCCCGAGACATACAGACAGGAAAACTCATAGTCGAGGGCATGAAAAGCACAAGCGAAGCAAGAAAGCTGATAGAGCAGGGCAAACTCACCGGCTGGGACGACGTGCGCCTCGCAACCCTGGGAGCCCTGAAAAAGCGCGGCTTCACCCCCCCGGCAATAACAGCCTTCATAACAGATATCGGCATAAAAAGATCAGACATAAGAGTATCAGAAAAAAATCTATATGCTTACAACAAAAAACTCATAGACCCCCAAACACCTCGTTACTTCTACGTAGAAGACCCGCAAGAGATTGACATAGGCAAAACAAAATACGCAAACACAAAAATAACCATCACCGCACCTGTAAAATCACAAAAAGACCGCAAACTCAGCATCGGAACCAAAATATACATAGCACAAAAAGACTACAACAAATACCACGGAAAAATTGTGCGCCTGAAAGAGTTCGCATACGGGACATTAGACAAAAAATTCAGGCCAGTTGACGAAAAAGACCTCCCAAAAAGCAACAAATCAGGGATTCAGGTACTCCAATGGGTCCCCAAAAAAGACAGTGTAGACATTGAACTAATAATGCCCGACAACACAAAGCACATCGGCAAAGCAGAATCAAACATAAAAGCCCTCGACAATAAGACCGTCCAGTTTGAAAGAGTAGGCTTCGCAAACCTCATCCAAAAGAACAAAAAAATAACCGCATACTTTGCCCACCCTTAAACAGCTTGAAACTCAAACAAACAGAGCCAATGTTCATGATTGATGAACAATATATATAAAGAAAGAAAACAATAATATGTCTATTTAAGGTGATATTGATGGCAGAAACAGATCCCAAAAAAATAATTATGCAAAAAGACATCCTATCAGGCAAAACAATGACCCCTAATCCTGAACGCATACCTCTTGAAATGCCGCCACCCCCAAGACCGGATACTATCTCCCAAATCCTGCGAAAAAACGATACAAAAAGCAAGCAAGAAATGGGATTGCCTCCTCTGCCAGACGACCTGAAAGCAGAACCAACACAGGCATATCCAAATACTGCGCAAGCGTCCCCCAGACAGGCATTCTCACCACCTCCTGTAGCGCCGCAACCCACATCCAATCCATCTACAATACGTGGAATGGCGCCGCCCGCAGAACCATTGCATGCGCAAGGCATCCTACGCCAACCCGAAACAGAGACAATAGAAGTACCAAAAGTGCCGGTCCATGACCCCCTCCAAAAAGAATTAAAACAAAGAATCTCACAGGTAAAAGGTCCTGTCTTCATAAGCCTCGAAAGATACAGGGAAGTAAAAGACCTTCTATACTCACTAAAAGGGAACTCACGCGACCTCAGAGCAATCATGGACGAATTCAAAGGCAACAAAAAAGAGGGCACAGAACTCCTCACCCAAAGCGTAGGCAAACTCGAGCACATCGAAGAAGACATAGAAAACATCAACACCACATTAAGGATATGACAACAAACCCCTATTCGCGCTCAACAGTAAACTATTTAAAAGTATTTGAATGAATAACTTCTGTTGAATCAGATATATAATCATCACAATGAATTCTACCAATGAAAACATTAAGTTGATGACGGCACAGCCGAGATTTAATATGAGGTGTTACAGATGGCAAACTTAATAGATTTTGAAGTAAGCAAAGATATTGCAGAAAAAGTATACGAGGCCCTTGAGGCAGTAAAAGGCTCAGGCAGCATAAGAAAAGGCACAAACGAAGCAACCAAGGCAATCGAGCGCGGTCTCGCAAAACTCGTAGTCATTGCAGTAGACGTAAGCCCTATTGAGGTAGTCATGCACATACCAATGATATGCAAAGAAAAAGACGTACCCGTGATAACAGTTCCAAGCAAGCAGGAACTGGGCGCAGCATGCGGCATAGAAGTATCCACAGGCGCAGTAGCCGTAGTTGACGAGGGCAAAGGAAAAAAGCAGATCGACGACATAATCAAAAAAATAGGGGAACTGAAAAAGTAAGCCCCCGGACAAGAGGACGATAATATGGCATTACCGGCAAAAGTTATACACATCATGGGTCGCAGCGGCGCAAAAGGCGTCACAAGAGTAAGATGCACAACAATCAGCGAAACAAAGCGCAATAAAGTATTAGTAAGAAACGTAATAGGTTCCGTGCGCATCGGCGACATACTGATGGTAAAAGAATCAGACATGGAAGATTCAGGCGTAATTGAATAAATTTAAACGGTGTAATATATGAGTATGAACTGTTCATTTTGCGAAAAACCAATCCCGACAGGTCGCGGTCTTATTTCCGTAAAATCAGACGGGACAATAAGCTACTACTGTGCCTCCAAATGCGAAAGAAACGCAAAAATCCGTCTGGCAAAAAAAGTCAAATGGACTGCGCTCTACAGGAAACGCAAAAGCGAAAGACAAGCCAAGACACAAAAAAAATAATATCCCGTGATTCCAGATGGAAATAGAAAGAACACTGATTCTGCTAAAACCCGACGCGGTACAAAGAGGATTCATAGGCGACATAATCTCAAGATTCGAGCATAAGGGTCTGAAACTCGCCGGATTGAGAATGCTGTGGATATCCCGCAAACTGGCTGAAAACCATTACGGTGAACACGCAGGCAAAGGTTTCTACAACGGTCTTGTCAATTTCATCAAATCCGGACCTGTAGTGGCAATGATAATCGAAGGCGATGATGCAATAGCAACAGTAAGAAAAATGGTCGGCTCCACAAATCCAAAAGAGGCCGCGCCCGGCACAATCCGGTACGACTTCGGCATGCATACAGGAAGAAACCTCATACATGCTTCAGATTCAAAAAAATCATCAGAAAAGGAAATAAGCTTATTCTTTGATATCGATGAGATAATCGAATACGACAAGAACGAAGACAGTTGGATTTACGAAAAATCATAGGATATTGATGAGACTTGGTGTATCCTAAGCTTTTCAATTGCTAATGCAGTTCGTGACGCAATAGAAAAGACGAATAATCCTTTCTCATTCAAAAATCAGAATCCACGTATGTATTCTGATGACCTTCATCTTCATTAATAGAACTCAGTATATAGACTGCAAACGCGATAACCACCAATATTCCAACGGTTATCAGAATCAGAAGTATATGATGAGGCAAAAAAATAGGGCCAATCTTATCTGCATCCCTATCCTCATATGGATTAGTCTCATTAATAATCTGGTAATATGCTACAAATACCTTATCAGAATTCGCATTAAACATATACATTATGCCCATAATCATCAATATCAGGAC
>DAOVYR010000120.1 GCA_030635525.1 Candidatus Nanohalarchaeota archaeon
ATCATCAAGCTCCACAAGACAGGCCGTCTTCGGATTATAATTATAGACAAAAGTCCTCCTCTTCACAGACTCATGCAAAGCAGCCCTGTCAACCTTGCCAAGCTCACCTGCAACAGCCCGAAGACTCCTCGAAATCTTAAAAGGAAAATCATCACTTCTTTCATTAGCGCAATGACAGAACAGCTTCTCAGCCGACGCAAGCTGCCTGTGTATCTCAATCCCGCACCGGAATCCAAGCTTTTTGTAATCTAACTCCATATTATCAACTCACCAGTATAAAAAAACAAATACAAGATATAGTAACAACCGAAACCATATAAACTTTTTGGCTACCGGACTGTTTCAAGAGAAACCAAAGAATAAAAAGAGATAAATAAACATAGTGACAAAACATAATGAATGGCAAAAATGAAAAAAGAACTCAAAGATTTCTTGCTTAATTTACCATCAGAGGATTGTAGTTTCAGTTGTCGACAAAATGTCGATAACTCAGTTCCGCTTGATTCTTGTTCCCGTTTTTTGAGCCGGTACCAATAATCTTTTGCATCAACACTCTCTGTCAAGACCCCGATAACATTTTCTTTGTAAATATTGTCTGATTATAGGGTGTCAAAGTTGATTTATATAGGTAATTGGTATGACCTGCCGATAGAATACACACAAAACCAAACACAAAAGCCACAAAAACACTACAAAACAAATCAAAAAGAACAAACATCGCCAATCTCAACCTCAAACGCCGAGACAGGCACCTCAACACCGAAATTACACAAGACCTCTGGATGAATCTCCCCGACAAACCCAACACTCTTACCTGAAACAAATACCTCAGCGCACCGACCCTCAATATAAGAACCATTAACAGCCTCCCGAAGCTCGCAATCAACCCCGATCCCCGAAAGCATACCCAAAAGCAGCGCCTTAATCTCACTGAACTCTGAGGCCGCATCAGCAGCAACACAGGACAGACTCAAGACCTCAGCCACACGCGCATCCCTTGAACCATCCGGCCTTACAATCTTCCCAACCTCAAAAAGCTTCTGTGGATACTCATACAAAGTATTTTCAGAAAGCACCTTCATCAACCCGGGAAGAATAGCATTTCTAAGCGCATTATATTCAACATTGACCGCATTCGCAGCCAGAACAACATCCACATCCTTTTTACGCATAAACCGCACAAGATGCTCCTTATTCGAAAGATGATAACTCATGCACTCAAGCAGCCCAAACCCGACCGCAACCTCAGACACCTTGCGCACAAACACAGTCTCACCCGCCTCCTCACCGACAGTAGAGATATTCGGAATCTCCTCTGAAAAATTCTCATACCCATAAGCAATCGCAACATCCTCAACAACATCCATAGGATGAAGAACATCAATACGATAAGCCGGAATCAGCGCACAACCATTCTCAAAGCCAATCCCCATCTTAGCAAGCAACTTCGAAACATCCTCACCCGAAAGCTCAATCCCAAGAAGCTTATTGACATAACCGACATCAACCTTCATCTTTCGCGCACTCAAATCAGGACACTCAAACTTATCAGTCCCGTAATCCATCAGAAGAGAATAGATAGTCCCGCCCATATCAGCAAGCGCAGTAAGCATAATATTAATCGCAACCTTAAGCGTATTCAGATCAGTCCCCGTACACTCAACAAAAATATCCCGTGTCCCCTCAGTAACCTTCCCGACATCATGCGAATTAATGATTGGCGGCATAGACATGATCACACCATCAGCATCAACAAAAACAGGATACTTCTTCCACCCCTTGACAATATGCGCATACTCCCTGCCGGTCGGATGCTTCAAAAGAATCTCATCACCACTCAACTCCTTATCATACTCAAGCGGCCGGAACCTTATTTTCTCCTTATCATAAGCAGTAAAAGTCACAGGAAGCTTAATCTTATCAAGCGGGTAAAGCCCGATACCGCCCTTCTTCCTCTTTCGAAGAAGCGTCACTCCAAGCTTCTCCTGGAGCTGAATAATAGACCTCAGCTTCTCATCATCAAACTCAAGCCCGCGCACAATAGCGCAAACCCCGTAAGGCCACTCTTTGGGTAGACCTTTCACAACAACCGTCGACTTCTCACTTTTAACATCATACTCCCTAAACCCCGGCTTAATCCCCATAAAAGAAGAAAGCGCTCTCGCAAAACCTTCCTCAGAAAGCATATCCGGCCTGTTCGGAAAAATCTCAACCACAATCTCATTATCATCAATCTTCTCAAGATCAGTCCCAAGCATAGGTATCCTGTCTAGAAGAACCTCGCGAGAAACCTTCTTACCAATAAGCTCCAAAACCTTCTTCTTATCAAGAGTTACAGTTGGCATATATTTGACCTCAAACATTTTTTAAATTTAATTATTATTATTTCCATCTTCCTTACTAGCATAATCTCCTATAAGCTCATCTACTTCTTTACTCTCTAACTCATTCATCTTATGATTTACGCCAAATAAAAGATTCAACCAACTAACAAATATTAGGATAAATAATCCAAACATGTAGTGCAATTCCACCATCATTGTTCCACCGAACACAACGGCCTGCTTCTCTGGATCATGAGCAGTAAAAATCGCATAGATTATAACCAAGGCGAACACATAAGCAACTTGTTTACTACGATCATTAATTTTATCTAATTTTCCTTTAATGTCTTCCTTCATTATAGCTAGTATGTTCATATCATCTATGAGTTTTTGGGTAAGATATTCGTCCTCTTTCTTCTTATCTATTAAATTGCTTCTCAGAGATTCTTTCTTTCTATTTCTATACTGTTCTAATTTTTGTTTCGTATCATAGAACCTATTTTGAAAATCTTTTTGCAATAAGAATACCCATGCTGCTACAAATACACCCATCACACCTACACTTGAATAAATAATCTGATAAACTGTTAAATATTCAGACACAAAAACACCTCATATTAATTACCATCTAACCAGTCATCCACTGCCTCATCCCGCGCAGCTGCTTAACATCATTTTTATAGAGATCTCGTATATCCCGGATCTTATAATAATCCATGATAATCCTGTCAAAGCCGGGACCCCACGCAAGCACAGGCACATTCACACCCAAAAGCGGCTCAACTACCTCCGGCCGAAAAATACCGGCACCGCCAAGCTCAACCCACGCCTTGCGCCCGGGATGATACACCTCAACCTCAATAGACATCTCAGTATAAGGAAAATAAGCAGGTCTGAACCGCGCCCTCTCAAACCCGAGCTTCCCGAAAAACTCCTTTAAATATCCCAGAAGATGCCTGAAATTAGCATTCTCATCAACAACAATCCCTTCAACCTGGTTAAACTCAAAAAGATGCTTCCAGTCAAGCGCCTCATTACGAAAACATCTGCCGATCGCAAAATACTTAGCAGGCCAAGCATCCTTCTTAAGCGCCGCAAGAGTCCGCGCAGAAAGAACTGTCGTATGCGTCCGAAGAACCACCTTTCGCGCCATATCAGGACTCCACTTACACTGCCATCCCGTAGACCCGCAAACACCTACCTCATGCGCCTTCTTGACACCATCAACAATCTTTTTATCATCAGGCAGACTCCCATCCTTCACATCCACAAAAAAAGTATCCTGAATATCCCTCGCAGGATGATCCTGCGGCACAAAAAGCGCATCAAAATTCCAGAACCCTGTCTGGATCATAGGTCCCGTCATCTCCCGAAATCCCATCTCAAGCCAGACCTTGCGGACATAATCCGTAGCCTGGTTCACAAAATGCCTCTTGCCCGGATGAATCTGGCGAACAGGCGCAACCACATTATACTTGCGAAGCGAAACATCCCTCCACCCGCCTGACTTGATAAGCTGCGGCGTAAGCCTCGAAACCTGCTTTTTGACCTGTATACACCCCGCAAGCTCAACACCTTTAGGTGTCGCAACAACACTCCGGACAATCCGAAACGCAAAATCAACCAGCCTTCTCGACTTCAAAAGCTCAAGTTCCGGGCGCGTAACCTTCTTTGTAGTGACCGCCCTCTTCAAAAGCATCTCCTCAGGACTCGGCGACTTCAGCGCATCCTTCCCTTTGCGCGTGATCTTGATAATGACTCCCTTATCAGTCTTATCCATATCAATATATCCCTTCCTCTTCGCATAGCCTATAGCAACATTCTTGCCGTCAAACTTAACAAACTCAAGCTTAGCCTCCGGACCGATCCTTATGATCTCCTGCACAAGCTGCTTCTCAGGAAGCCCATTCTTAAGCGCAACCTCACCTTCCTTAGTGAGCTTAACAATAAACGTCTCCTTCTCATTCACCTTGGCAAGCCCTTCCTTCTGAAGCGTAAGAGAAGCCCTCACAAGCGCAGACTGATCAACATTAAGCGCAGATGCAAGCACATCAACAATCTTTTCCTTGCCATCCTGCAAAGCCTTCAAAAGAACAACTTCATGACTCTGTAGATTAATCGCCATATTACCACACAAGATAGTATGTAAGCATATGTTTTTAAGTGTTTTACCGGAACAAGCCAGATGATTTTTCCGTGATATTAAAATAC
>DAOVYR010000152.1 GCA_030635525.1 Candidatus Nanohalarchaeota archaeon
AATACTAGCGCATCTTCATCTGATTCTTTAAGAATTTGGTTACGTGGTTTGTCGGACATTATATACACGATGGGTGTTACTATTAAGTAATACCTTTATAAAACTTTGTTAATCTTTATAGAAATAGAACTAAGAAGCGCTGATTTGGGCAATTACGGGATAAATAAGTAAATGGGACAAAGGCGTTTTTGCCTTTATCCACATGTCTTTTAAGTATCGCTTATCCGAATAGTGCGCCCAAACCAGATGCTGCTTCTTCGTCTGTTTTTGCTTTTTCTTCTGGTTTTTCTTTCTTTTCTTCTTTTGGTGCTGCTTCTGCTGCTGGGGCCGCTGCTGCCTGTGGTGCTACTGCTGCTTTTGCGATTGCTTCTTCGATGTTTACGCCGTCAAGTGCTGCGACTAGTGCTTTGATTCTTGATTCGTCTGCTTTTGCGCCTGATGCCGTCATTACTTTTTTTACGGAAGCTTCGTCTATTTTCTGGCCTGCTGCGTTTAGCAACATTGCGCTGTATATGTATTCCATGTTGTTCTCCTCCGCAACCTTCTAAAAGGTTGATTATTAGAGCGACCGTAAACCTCTGGTTTAGGTCACTTGTTTGTTTTGTTTGAATATTTAATTTATCCGAATAGTGCGCCTAGTCCTGATGCGGCTTCTTCGTCGGATTTTGGCTTTTCTTCTTCTTTCTTTTCTGGTTTTTGCTCTGGTTGTTCTGCTGGTGCTGCCTGTTGTTGGATTATGGTTGCGCTTCCTCTTGCGCCTTCGGGTAGTTGTGATGCCAGTGATTGCATTTCGCTGTTTGCTTTTTGGATGATTGGTGTTATTGTTTCTTTGTTTGAGATTTCTGCGTTTATTGCCAGGTTCATTGCGTTTCTTTGTGCTTCTGCAATCTTTTGTGGCATGATCTCTTTTATGAATATGTCTGCATTGTATGCGAGGTTGAAGCCCTGTGTGTATGCGGTCTGCAGGTTCGTTATGTATTGCTCTGTGTCTATTGCGAGTGTCTCTTTGCCAAGTACCATGTTTTCTTCGTGGACTGCGAGTATGTTCAGGCCGACTTCCATTGGCTTTATGTCAAGTTTCATCATGACATTTGCTTTTATTTCGGATATGGCTTCTCCTTCTTTTACTAATAGTGAGTCTTCTCTTATTGCTATTTTGTCGCCCTTTATCATCGCTTTCAGGCCGGCTTTCTGAAGGTCGCTTATTACGGGACCTGGCGGCAGGTTTGTTTCGCCTGCGGGAACTGTTATGTCTCTTGGGGCTAGGTTTCCTGTTTTTGCGTAAGCTTCTGATTTTGAGTTTTCAATCTGCTTGTAGAGCTTGAATGCGTTGTCTTTTGAGATTATAAGGGCAGGTATGTGGGATTTGTGGTTGTGGAGGTCTTTTATGTTTTCTTTTTTCGAGCCGTTGATTGCCCGTGTGATTATTGTTTTTTTTGTCACTATTATTTTTGCGCTGTCTCGTGTGTCTTTTCTCATCTGCTGGAGCTGTGCTGCGCCAAGGCCGTCAAGGTCGAGCATGCCGACTACAGGGGATTTTTCTATCTCTTCTGTGAGTTCTTTGACTTTTTTTAGTTTCCATTCCTGTACCATTTGGCGCACCTAGTAGTTGATTTTTATTACGGGTCCCATTGTTGTTTTTATGTATAATGATTTTATGTTGTTTTTGCCTGATGGGAATTTTTTTTCTATTGCCTGCATTACTGTGTGGAAGTTTAATATGATGTCTTCTTCGGGCATTTTTTCTGTGCCGATTGTGCAGTGGATTGCTGAGTTTCCTTTTAGTGTTGCTCTTGTTGTGTTTTTTAGCCGGGCTATGAGTGGTGCCGGGTCTGCCTGGGGTGGCAGTGGCTTTGGCATTTTGCCTCTTGGGGCCATGAATCTGCCCAGGCTTTTACCTATCCTTAGCATGAAGGGGGCTTCTGCTATGAAAAAGTCGTATTCATTCATTGCTTTTTTGAGTTCTTTTTTGTCTTTTTCAAGTTTTGTCAGTTCTTTATCGTTTATCAGGCCGTCTGCGATTCCTTTTGATTTGACTACGAGACTATCGCCTATTACTGCGATTTTCAGGTCTTTGCCGCGACCTTTTGGCAGGTGTATCTCTTCTGTGAATTTGTTCTCAGGTTTCTTCAGGTCAATCTGTTTGGTGTTTATGGCGAGGTCTATTGATTGTGTGAAGTTCCTCTTTTTGCCTTTTTCTTTGGCTTCTTTTATTATCTTGTTGAGGTCGCTGTCATTCACTTGGATGCACCGTTGTCTTTCTTGTCTTCTTTTGATTCTTCTTCGTTAGGTAGTACTGTCTTGATTATTTCGGCTGGTATTTCTGCTTCTTTTAGTTTTGTTTCTATGTCTTTTTTGTCTTTGCCTTTCATTTCGCCGATTATCTGCTTGGCTTTGGTTTCGTATTCCTGTCTTTTATCTTCCAGTTCCTGTTTTAGCCTGATTTTTTCCTGTTCTAGTTGTTTGAGTTCTTCTTCGGTCAGTTCTGTTTTGCCGCTTTTGATTTTTTCGTCGTATTTGCCTTCGTTTACTTCTTTGATTGTCTCGCGGGGGTCTTTTTCTTCGACCAGTACGCCGCATGAGAGGCATGTGCCTATTACGGTTTTTACTGCGTCTTTTCTTGTTTTTGCGGGTAATGTGTCTTCTTTCATTTTTGCGATCTTGATTATCTGCTCTATTTTCAGGTCTGCTACGTGTTCTTCTCCTGCTTTGCCTGCGAGCTTCTCGAGTTTTGCTTCTTTTTTTATGAGCTGGGAGACTGCGGGGCTGCCGATTTCAATTTTGAATTCTTTTGTGTCTGTGTCTATTATGACTTTTGTGGGGACTTTCATGCCTGCGAAGTCTTTGGTTTTTTCGTTGATTGTGTCTATGACTGATTTTATGTTTACGCCCATCGGACCGAGTGCCGGGCCTAGTGGTGGTCCCGCGGATGCTTTGCCGCCGTCAACTATTGATTCTATTGTGGTTTTTGCCATTGTGATTACCTTTATATTTCGCGTGTGGGTTTTAAGAGGTCAAGTTTGATTGTGATTGGTATTGGTACTGCGGATTCTACGAGTTCAATCTTGGCTTCTCTTTTTGCTTCGTCTATTCTTACGATTTTTGCTTTTTCGCGTTTGAAGGGGCCGCCAATAACTTCGACGATGTCGCCTTCCTTGATTGTGATTTCTTTTACTTCCTGTGAGAAGAAGTTTGATAGTTCTTCGATCTTTATTGGCTTGTTTATGAGGCCCTTGATGTGCGGGACGCCTTGTGTGGCTTTGTGGATGTCTTCTTCTGAGCCTTCTATGAAGATGTAGCCTTTGAGTTCTGCCGGGCTTAGCATTGATTTGATGCCCTGGCTGTTGTTTTTTAGTTTCGCGTCAAGTGAGTCGAGTACTGTTCGCTCGCGTCCGACTGTTGTTCTTAGTGTGTATATGGGCATTTTATGCACCTTTAATTATGCTGCGCTTGGGATGTATCCTGTGATTTTGGCGATCATGAATATTATGAGGCCTATGGTTCCGATTAGGATTATGCCGAGCCCTGTGATTTTGATTGCTGCTGAGTATTCTTTTTTTGCCGGCTTTTTTGTGATTTTCAGGACGCGCATGTGTTCCTGTATCTTGCTTTTTAGGTTTAGTTTCATTGGTTTCACTGTGTCTTTTTTTTGAAACTTTTGCGTTTTTTTAGAATCAGCCCCTACTACCGAAGGTAGTGTTTGCGGGCAGTTTTCTGTGGTTGTGTATCTTTATTTATTATGGGTTATTTTTATAAAGGTTTGTTC
>DAOVYR010000213.1 GCA_030635525.1 Candidatus Nanohalarchaeota archaeon
CATAAGTTGTGTGTCATATCCGGGTTCGGCGCGGAAACAGAAGACGGCCATGTTGTTCTTCTTGGCAGGAATGCGACGGATCTTGTGGCGGCGGTTATTGCTAATCTTTGCAATGCTGATGCGATTATCTATCTTAAGGATACGCACGGGATACTCAGGGATATAGGAGAGAAGTATTCTACGATTGCGCGTGTTTCAGCAGATGTCCTGAAGCGGAATATAAAGGAGAACAAGTGGGAGGTCCTGCATCCTGAGACACTTGATTTTCTTCATCCGAACATCATAGGCATAGTTCAGAAACATACACACCCGATAGGGAAACAAAGTACGATAATATATGGAGGCGAAACGAAAATGACAGGAAAAAATATCAGAATGGAGAGAATTATTAACAGGGATACAGGAAAATGTGTGATTATACCTCTTGATCACGGGGTGACAATCGGTCCCTCGGAGGGCTTGCTTGAGATGGGCAAGACTGTTGATAAGGTTGCGGAAGGTGGTGCGAATGCGGTTCTTGGGCATATTGGACTTCCTTTGCATGGGCATCGCGGGTATGGGAAAGATGTTGGCCTTATAATGCATCTTTCGTCAAGTACGACGCTTGCGCCGGATCCGAATACCAAAGTTCTTACAGGGTCTGTTGAGCAGGCAGTTAAGTTCGGTGCTGATGCGGTTTCTGTGCATATCAATGTCGGTGCCAAGGATGAGGCGAAGATGCTTCGCGATCTTGGATGCATATCGCAGAAGTGCATGGAGTGGGGGATGCCGCTTCTTGCAATGATGTACCCACGGGGATCTAATATCAAGGACCCGTGCGATGTCGCGGTTGTCAAGCACGCGGTGAGGATTGCTGCTGAGCTTGGTGCGGATATTATCAAGACGAATTATACTGGCAGTCCGGAGACCTTCAAGGAGGTTGTTGATGGAGCGATGGGTGTGCCTGTTGTGATTGCCGGCGGCGCCAAAGGCAGTGATATGGAGACTCTCAAGATGGTTGAAGGTGCGATAAAGGCAGGTGCTTGTGGTGTTGCTATGGGCAGGAATGCGTTCCAGCATGAGAACCCGACAAAGCTTGTACGGGCTGTGTGTGAGATTGTCCATGAAGGCAAGAGTGCAGAGGAGGCAATCAAAGTCATGACACAGTGATATAAGTTTTTGGTAACATAATGTTTGTAGGTGAGTCTAATGAAGATTTTTTGGGTGGATGCAAGAAAGTGGAACAAGAAGATAGTTACGACTGCGCTTGAGTCCGGTGCAGATGCAATTGTTGTTGATAAGGGTGACTCTTCCAAGGTGCACGAGCTTGGTGTGATCAAGACTGTGGCAATTGATGGTGATGTGAAACTTGGCCGTGATGTTGTTGAGATAGAGATAAATTCTAAGGATGATGAGGTTCGGGCGGCTAAGATCGGGCGCAAGAAGATGGTGATTGTGAAGACAAAGGACTGGACTGTTATACCTCTTGAGAATATGATTGCCGGGGGTGCGCAGATTATTGCAGATGTCAGTGATTCCAAGGGTGCTAAGATGGCGCTTGAGGTGCTTGAGAAAGGAGTAGCCGGGGTGCTTTTGAGGACAACTGATATGAATGAGATCAAAAAGACCGGCAGGGTTGTGAAGGATGAGGGCAGGAATGTATCGCTTGCGCGGGCCAGGGTTACGAGGATTGAGACTGTCGGGTCAGGGGATCGCGTGTGCATAGATACATGCACGAATATGAAACAAGGCGAGGGTATGCTTGTCGGTAACTCAAGTTCAGGTATGTTTCTTGTTCATTCAGAGAGTGTTGAAAATCCTTATGTTGCGGCGAGGCCTTTCAGGGTGAATGCCGGAGGGGTCCATGCGTATGTTATGGTTGCAGGCGGCAAGACCAAGTATCTTTCTGAGATCAAGTCCGGTGATAAGGTTGTTGTTGTTGATTCGAAGGGCAATGTCCAGGATGCGGTTGTCGGCAGGAGCAAGGTTGAGAAGCGGCCGATGATGCTTGTTGAAGCAGATGCAGGCGGGGATAAGAGGGTTTCGCTTATATTGCAGAATGCGGAGACTATACGGCTTGTTAAGCCGAGCGGAAAACCGGTGTCTATTGTGAAGCTCAAAGTAGGTGATGAGGTGCTTGCGTATACTGAGAGTGCGGGCAGGCATTTCGGGATGAAGATTGATGAGACTATAGATGAGAAGTGATGATATGGAACTTGAGGATTTGAGAAAGCAGATTGATGAGCTTGATTGCGAGTTGCTTGAGGTTATTTCCAGGCGCCTTGCTCTTATGCCTATGGTTGCGGATGTGAAGCGCGAGCAGAATGCTTCTGTGAACCAGGAGGAAAGGGAGCGTGAGCTTATGGCAAATATGCGAAAGATGGCGCAGGAAAGAGAGATGAGCCCTGATTTTGTGGAGAGGATTATGAGGGAGATTATTGCTGAGTCAAAGAGGATACAGGAGCGGAGTATGTGATTGCATGATTGAGATTGAGCCGGTTGATAGAGGTTTTAAGGCTTCAGTGAAGGCGCCGCC
>DAOVYR010000102.1 GCA_030635525.1 Candidatus Nanohalarchaeota archaeon
GTCAATGTCTATCTGGAAAAGGGTGACGAAGCAAATGCAAGAGTGGAGGCAGAGGATAATATTATTGAACTTGTGAAGACCGAGGTTAGGGGTGGAGTGCTTGAAGTGTATATTGATAGGTGCATAAGAAACATAAAGCCTGTGAATGTCTATGTCAGCTTTCAGGAGATTGAGGAGTTAGATGCACAGACCGCAGGACGGATTATCGGCCGGTCGGTTATAGAGGGTGAAAGTATTAAGATTGATGCAGATTCAGCCGGCGAGGTTGAGGTAGAGGTCAAGGCAATAGATGTAACGCTGGATGCAAGCAGCGCTGGCTCTATTACTGTTGAGGGCAAAGCAGACAATCTTTATGCTGATGCATCAAGTTCCGGAAGGATTAATGCTTTTGAACTTGTGGCTGATGTGGTTGATGCCAGTGCAAGCAGTGCGGGGGTTGCGCAGGTGTATGCCTCTTTGAAACTCAAGGCAGAGGCGACGAGTGGAGGGAAGGTGCAGTACAAGGGCGATGCTGTGGTTGATGAGGAGACTTCGAGCGCCGGTGTTGTGCGGAAGATGGGGTGGTGAAGTATGAAAAGAGAGAAAAAAGCAGGTTTGTTTCCATGGATTCTGATTACAATCGGGGTCATTTTTGTTCTTGAGAATTTCGGTATTGTTGATGATGCGTTTTCGAAGCTATGGCCGCTTATTTTGATTGTGATAGGGGCTGTGATAATTTTCGGGGATCGGGGTAAATAGGCATGATGAGAAGGGTTTGGCACCCAGAAAATCTTTGATTTTCTTGCGAATATCGAGCAGGGATATTTTCCTTTTAAATCCTGGTTTCGGATAATGCTTCCGCAATTTTCAAATCAACAATTCCAAAACATTTATAACTTTTTTTCTTCTATTTATAGTAAGCACAGTAATTACTGGAAAGTGTGTAAAACATAGTGATATTTACGGGAAATATCCAAAAAGAGGTGAATGAAAAATGAATCAAAAAATAAAACAAGCATGCTCGCTCATAGTCATTCTTGCAATTGCATTAACAGGACTTCCTAATGCTGAAGCAGGATTTGAAGATAGTGAATGCGTGACTGCAGCGGTACAGGGGATAAACCCTAGTTCAGTTGGCATTGATGATGAATTTACCTTGGGAATTGATCTTGAGAACTGCGGCAATAAGATTCCTGAAAATGTCACTTTTGCAATTACCAGTATCCCTCCTGATATCCTAGTTACAGAGGATTTAGTTACTAATATTCCTAAATTGTTTTATGGTACAAGCGAGAGATACATCAGGTATCACATGAGAACAACCCCTGATGCAATACCCGGTCCACATATTGTCAAGATGAAACTGACATATGGCAACGAAGGTTCCGGTATATCAAAAAATTATGAAGTTGAAATAATAGTGATAGGTGAAGATGCGGAACCAAGAATTTCTTCTGTCAAAACCAGCCCGGAATACATCTACGAGGGAGACACAGTTGACTTGAGATTAGGCATAGAAAACTATGGTGAGGCAATAGCAAAGTCAGTCGTAGTTAGTTTAGAACATGACTTTAAAGGAATTAAAGATTCTACAATTGGAACACTTGACCTAAATGGCACTCAAACTGCACTATTCAAGTTTAAAGCAAGTAAAGCAGGGGAATATAAAATTCCAGTTATTATTGAATATGAAGATGATTTTGGCAAACAAAAAGACGAATACGAGATTAAAATTACTGTGCTTGACAAAAAAGGCATTCTAAATATTGCTTCTGTGAAAATCGATCCCGTTCTTCCATACATGGGTGATACAGTAGAATTGACTATGAGAGTTGAAAACTTTGGTGACAGAACAATTAATTCAATAAGAGTATATGCCGATCACCCATTTAAAGGATTGAAAGAATCTTTTATTGGAACACTTGATCCAAATGAAGATGGACCTGCAGTGATTACTTTTATAGCAGATCAAGCAGGAGAGTATGAGTTTCCCATAACAATTACTTATAGTGATGATTTTGGAGAAGAGCAAATCAAAACAAAAGTCAATCTTATTGTCTTAGAAACTGACAAGGGAGTAGGACAAACTGTAAGCATATTGCTTGTCTTAACAGTTATTGGAGGACTGCTATTCTATAATTACCGAACAAAAAAGGCAAAAGATAAAATAATTAAGCAGCTGATGAAAGGCAATAGCAACTCTTCCAACAAGAAAAAATAATGAGATGTCTCCAATATGATTCATGATATTAGGGTGGGAGCCCTCATTGCATACAGCAGCATAAAAAGAGGAAACAAGAAAACACTGGCATTCATAGTGTTTGTCCTTTCGCTTATTTTTGTGAACTTAGTCTTCCTTCCCTCAATGATAGGGGGGATGACTGGTTTATTTACTGGTATGATGCAAGACTATCCGTATGGGGATATTGTCATTGAACCTACAGGAGATAACACATACATTAACAATGCAGATAATGTATTAAAGAAAGTCAGGGCCGTCAATGGAGTGCGGGCGGTAACTAAACGTCTGATTGCGGGGGCATCTATTGAGCACAAGCAAAAAGTTGTCGGGGTAACTGTGACAGGATTGCTGCCGACAGAGGAGCATGAAATTTCAAAGTATCCGTATATTATCAGTGAAGGAGATTTCTTAGGAGAACTTTCACGCGATGAGATAATTATTGGTGCTATGATAGCAGGCACAGGTTTTGGATCAGAAATATATGATAATTTAGGCGAGGTAAGAGCAGGGTCTCTTGTTGACGTAACATATAGC
This sequence comes from Candidatus Nanohalarchaeota archaeon, assembly GCA_030635525.1. Lineage (GTDB taxonomy): Archaea > EX4484-52 > EX4484-52 > EX4484-52 > B79-G9 > B79-G9. Next base: position 2,756 of record DAOVYR010000102.1, read on the forward strand.
AACGGTGTTAAGAAAACCTACAAAGTCAAAGGTATCATGACAGGCACATTGGAACTTGTTGACCTCAATGCATTAGTCCACTATAAAGAGATTGAGGATGTTTATGGTCTTGAAGGTAGCAAAGCTACAAGTATTGTTGCAAGGATTGATAAGCAAGGAACTGAAGATGAAATGAAAGATAAAATCAGAGATGTGGGGGTAAAAGAACCGGTATTTACCTGGGCTGATAAGTCAGAATCTCTCATAAAGCAGGCAATGCAAAGCCTGGGTGCAATAGATTACATGTCTAAATTTGTGAGTTTAATTATCGGTGCAGCACTAATCCTGATCATTATCTACATCAACATACTTAATAGAAAAAAGGAGATCGGAATCTTAAAAGCAGTAGGAATAACTCCAAGATCAATCGTGTTATCTTATGCATTCCTGAGCATGTTCTATGTTTCATTTGGAATCCTTGCAGGATTAGTCTTGTACTTTTCACTGATGTTTTATTTCCAGGCAAATCCCGTAGTATTTTATGAAACCATGGAAATAATACCAGCGATTGATAATTTGCTGCTTATCCAAAACACATTAACCATGCTTATTCTGTCAGTGATAGCCGGGATACTTCCTGCGTGGAGTGTATCGAAAGAGAGCATACTTGAAGCCATATGGGGGCGATAAAATATGATCATAGTAAAGAACTTAAAAAGACATTATGGAACAGGAAAAACCACTGTTAAGGCTCTCCAAGGCGTTTCATTTGAAATAAAGAAAGGAGAATTTGTAGCAATAATGGGCGCATCAGGAAGCGGAAAAACTACTCTGTTAAGGATTTTAGCATTATTAGACAATGCAACAAACGGAGAATACACCATTCAGGGATTAGAAGTTGCCAACTTGCCTGAAGAAGAAAGATGCTATTATAGGCTAACCCAGGTTGGTTATATATTTCAGGATTATGCTCTCATCAATGAAATGAGTTCTGCAGAAAATGTTTATGTGCTTTCCATGATGGAAGGAAAATCGAAAAAAGAAGCTTATGAGACTGCTCTTGAAGCATTAGATAAAGTTGGTCTAAAGGATAAACATGCCAGGATTCCTGATGAATTATCGGGCGGAGAGAAGCAAAGAGTGGCAATAGCAAGAGCCATAGCAAAAAAGCCAGATATATTATTTGCTGATGAGCCATGCGCAAATCTAGATACTGCTAACTCTAAACAAGTGCTGGACGTATTCAAAGAACTAAACGAAAAATTTGGGCAAACGATTGTTATGATAACGCATGAACTATGGCATACCAAATATGTTGATAGGGTTATTACGCTCGAAGATGGAAAATTGGTCAGCGATGAGAGAAAAAGAAAGTTATAGTGAATCCAATTTCTATTTTTTATCGTCTATAAAGTGTGTAATACGATAAAAAAGCTTGAAAATTGTCCCCTCAAACCCAAATTTTCATGATTTTTTAATGTTTCTAAAGTGAACCGCTGAGTAATATGTTGTATAACAGATAAAAACTCTTTGCCAATAAGTATATTAAAGTTGTTTTTCTAATTTTTTGTATATCGTAAAAGCTATAATATAGAAAGGAGTGTGATTGTTATGATTGGAATTGGTTCTGACCACGGAGGGTTTGCGCTTAAGGAGAAGGTCAAAGGGTTTCTTTCCGGGCTAGGGTATGAGTGTAGGGATGTAGGGTGTGACTCAACGGATTCGTGTGATTATCCGGATTTAGGGGAGGCTGTCGGCAAGTGCGTGGGTAGCGGGGAGTGTGAATACGGGATTGTTATCTGTACTACAGGTATAGGTATTTCGATCTCTGCCAATAAGGTTAAGGGTGTCCGGGCTGCGCTTTGCGGTTCTGTTGATATGGCGATTATGACGCGCAGGCATAATGATGCCAATGTTCTTGCAATGGGTGCGAAGTATACGGATGAGAATCTTGCGCAGAAGATTGTGCAGGCGTTTCTTGAGACGGATTTTGACGGCGCTGTAGCTGGCGGAGAGCGGCATAAGATAAGGGTTGATAAGATTATCGCTATTGAGGATAGGAATTTTAAGTGAGCTATATCGCATCCGGGCCTGCGTCTTCTATGTCTGCATGGGTGCGCTTTATTGAGAGGCCTTTCAGAAAGATTACAAGGAATGATATGAAGAGTATGCTTAGACCGGCGGTTAGACCGTATGCGTCTGCTGTGATGCCTATAAGGTATGGGATTATTGCGCCGCCTATAACTGCTGTCCATAGTATGCCTGATACGACA
>DAOVYR010000071.1 GCA_030635525.1 Candidatus Nanohalarchaeota archaeon
CACAAGCCGCAGCAAACTGGCTCGACCCCGGCACCAACAACTCACAATCATCAAGCGCCGTAACAGTATCCCTCTCAGAATACTCATCAGACGCAAACGGGGGAATCTGGATACTGGGAGCAAACCTCACATCAATAAAACCATCAAACTACGAAATCCCCGCATACAACATGTCAGGATGCACAGGAAACCTCACAGACTATCCGACACCCAACTCAGCATCAGCATGCCTCTCAAACCCTGCAAACGAGCTAAAAGAACACTACACACAATTCGATACAGACCTCAAATCAGGCGAATCAAAACAATTCGTCCTATTCCTCGACATACCTTTCGGCATATCATCACAAGTAGACGGCTACACAGGCACAATATGGGTAAAAGTCAACGGAACAGCATAACGTAATACAATGCGTGATATAATGGAAACAACAACGAAAACAACAATAAAAACAACAACAAAACATAAAATAACTAAAGTAGGGTGGGTGGGGGCTAGAGGATGGACACCACCAAACACAAATGGGGGAACGCTTCATATTAAAACAAGAAGAATGAATAGAAAAATAAAAACCACCAAAAACACAGCAACATCCACAATCCCATCCATCCTCCCCGCAATCACAACATTCATAACAATACTGACACTACTAACACTTCTCACCTCATTAACCCACGCATACGACTCACTCGGAAGCACATCCACAGCAAAAGACATATCCCTCTCTCCCGGACAGCAAAAAATAATAGAGGTAACATTCTTCAACACCGGCAGCACAGACATTGACCTGTCAATAGAGCAGATAACACCAATCAAAAAAACATCCGACGTAAGAGACATAAAAACATTCATCATGCAAAAAAAGAACGACAAACTGACCCCAGACTCGACACTGACACTAAAAAGCATACCCGCAACAAAAACACCAAAAAAAGACCAGGACACTACATGGGTCGTACTCGGTGAAAAAGGAGACCTCTACGTTCCCGCAAAAAAAGTATACTTCCTCATAAAGGTCCCAGACAAGCAGACATACGCAAACAACAAATACACACTCATCTTCCGCGCCAGTACACAAAACACAGGCACAATAAAAGACAGCACCACAGCATCCATCGGACAAATAAGAGAATTCCCCGTGACAGTCACCATCCAAAAGATAATCCCCAACCCGAAATATGCAGACAAAACCAGCCCGCAGGCACCGGCAAAAAAAACATACACACCACTGACAAAAAGCACAACCAGCCTTCCTGAACCTGCAAACAACCAGGAACAACCAGACACAAACGACAACTACATAAACAACAACTACATCCCAAAAGACGACACAACCATAAACAATCCCGCCGCTGGCACAAAAAATATTGGCAGTACTCAGGACACCAACACCACAATCAGCAACACAGAAACGCAAAACACAGGCACAAAAGACCAAATCACCGGCCTTGTAACAGGAAACACATCACCCCCAAAAACCCCATACAACATCCTCACAATAATCATAATGCTCATAGGCATATTCGCCCTATATCGCATAGCCAGACACTGAAACCCGGCGAGATGCACCAGGCACAACTGCGATAACTTTATAATCAACAAAGCACATAATATCCATATGCTAAGCAAAGCAGTGGGAGCACTATCAATACTATACTTCATCTATTCAGCATACATTGCAATAACAGTATCAGGATTGATTGGCATATTAGGGCTATTATACACCCTGCCATACCTGATAGCAGGCATACTTCTGCTCAAAGAAGAACACAAAATAATAACAATCATCTGCGGCATCATACTCCTGCTCATTCCATTTCATTTGGCAGGCTACAACATAGCGCCAATAATAAGCAACATAACAAGCCCAATCTACCTCATCTTCTCAATAGTGCTCCCAGCACTCATCATCTACAGCGCAATAAAAGAATAAAATAGTAAAAACCATAACAGATTGAACTGATAGTATTACTGCAACCTAAAACAACTATATGATTCTTAGGATATACAGACTTTCCAAAGCAATTTGGTTCTATAATCAAGTAGTTGTTCCACAATTAGCTCACAAGTCAGAAAATAAAACATGGATACTGGGGGTGTTTAATGATTTTCTATCGTAATCGGATGCAGACACGCAACGTACAGTTTGGTCTGCAAAATGGTACGACAGCATCTCAAGGCAATAATATCAGGAATTCATACGTAAAACATATCCATTAAATAGACCACATGAACCGAACATCCATCCGAAATAGATGGAACTACAAAAATAAACCTACTATATTAAAAGATAAAAAAATAAGAAAAAAAGTGGCCGACTAATTGCCGCCACACGTTCTATCTCCAAGCATCTGTACGTCATCACATTTAAACGTATAATCAACACCACCTTTCTGCACAGTATACTCTGGATAATCAGTAGGTACAGATTGACCTGGATGAGAAATACACCATTGTGAAAACCACGATTCACATTGGGTTCTCAATGACGTCGTCGCCTGCTGCTCCTCAGTACTCCCAGCTAATCTCGACAATGATCCGCTCGTAATTGCAATAACCGCAAGCGCAACAACAATCAAAACAACAATCGCAATAATGACTCCGAGAGCCATCGTCATACCTTTTTTATCTCGTTTCATAAACACATCCCTCACTTCAACATAATTATATAACAAATATATAACAAATTACAAACAATTTATAATCACAATAGTATATAAAGATTTCGAAAAAAAGCATTAAAAAATTAAAAGAGGTAGATAAAAATCAAAATAGATTCCCGCAGCGCATACACAGAAACCCACATAATACAACTCCTGAGAACCCTCCACAAAAAACCAAAAGGCCGGACCGCACTCACAAAAGAACTAAGCCTTACAGAATCAACAGTACGAACAATGCTAAAAACCACGAACTCAAAAAATCTGACAAAACCCACAACATTAGGACAAACACTCACAAAAAAAGGTAAAGACATAGTAGACACAATAAACACCCGCATCTCATACCCCAAAGAACTCAACATCCGCACATTCACCAGACACGAAAACAACATAGCATACATCATAAAAAACCCGAAAAAAAGCATAACCGCCAGCATCAAAGAGCGCGACAGCGCCGTAAAACTAGGCGCATCAGGCCTCATAGCCCTCACCCAAAAAAACAGCCTCGAACTCATAGACGCAGGCAAAACAAAAATAAAGCCCCCCCAAATAATCAAAGAAACCCTAAACCCCGGGAAAAACAACATAATAATAATAACCTTCGCACCCAAAAAAAGCACATCAGAACTCGCGGGACTCGCCATATCCCTTGACCTGATAAAATTCAACATATAAAGAGCTGATACCATGGAAAAAGAAACAATCGAAAAATACATAGAAGCAGGAAAAATAGCCAAAAAAGCAATAGAACTCGCAAAAAAAATAGTCAAACCCGGCGCATCCATACTCGAAACCGCCCAAAAAATAGAATCAGAAATCACAAAAAACAACGGACAAATCGCATTTCCCACAAACATATCAACAAATGATTTCGCAGCCCACGACACAGCATTCCCAAACGACACCCGCACATTCAAAGACGACGACATCATAAAAATAGACATCGGCGTCCACATAGACGGCTACATCGCAGACACAGCAACAACAATCAGTTTCAACAACAACAAAGCAGACATGCTCAAAGCCTCCCGGGAAGCCCTGCAAAACGCCATAAAAATAACCCGCCCCGGCACAAACATAGGAGAGATCGGAAAAACCATACAAGAGACCATAGAAAGCTTCGGTTACAAACCAGTCTCAAACCTCAGCGGCCACTACCTCGGCCAATACACAATCCACACAGGCACAAGCATCCCGAACATCAAAACAGACACAGATGTAACCCTGAAAGAAGGCGACGCAATCGCAATCGAGCCATTCGCAACAGACGGAGCAGGCGCAATCAGGGACGGCTCAAGAGCAGCAATCTACCGCTTCATCCAGAACAGGCCAGTAAGGCTGCAGGCCGCAAGAAAACTGCTCACATTTGCCCAAAAAAACTACAGCACACTCCCCTTCGCCGCAAGATGGCTAAAAGAGCCAAAAGGATTCATGCTCGACACAGCACTAAAACAATTGGTGCAAGCAGGCGCCCTCCACGAATACCCTGTCCTAAAAGAGATAGGCAACGGCACAGTAACACAGGCAGAACACACCGTACTCATACAGGAAAAGCCGATCGTCACAACAGCATAAAACAAACACATTAAAAACTAACTGTAGATATACACACACATGCAACAAAAAATCTGCTCAACCCACCTAAAAATAACATGCGACGAATGCGGGCACCTAAACGAGATACCTCAAGCCCGCCTCTACGACGGATTCGAGGGAATATTCACATGCACAAAATGCAGGCAACCCCTCGACACACTCCACGATATTCTCGACGAGTAAAAAAACCTAATTCTCAAAAAAAACAACAACACAATTAACCTTAATAAAATTAACTCCCATACATTACTACATGGCAGACAAGACAAGAAAAAAAACAGTGAGCATCAGCACAAAAACAGGCGCAATAAAGCACAAAAGTCATGCACCAGCACCCAGGCCAGGAAAAAAGAGAAAAACAACCCTGGTAATCTGCATCGACAGGGACAATGACTACGGTGAAAAAGCAGGCATTGAAGGTCCGATAGTCGGGAAAAAAGCAAACATTGCAGCCGCAAACAAACTCGCCCTTGCCGACGCCGAAGACTCAGACGTAAACGCGCTCTTCAAAACAATCCAGACATACACAGAACTAAGAAAGAAAGACAAAGTCGAGATAGTGACACTCACGGGCGACAGGCGTGTCGGCATGGAATCCGACCACGAGATCACAAGACAGCTCGACATCGTACTCGAAAAATACCTCGTGGAAGAAGCAATACTCATCTCAGACGGCGCAGAAGACGAATACATCCTGCCGATACTTCGCACAAAAATAAAGATGATCTACCCGAAAAAAGTCATCATAAAACAAAGCCCGAGACTGGAAAGCACATACTACGTAATATACGACTTCACAAAACAGGTCCTAAACGACCCAAAAGCATCCCGGTTCTTTCTGGGCATCCCCGCCATTGCCCTTCTCATCTACGCAGCATTAGGCGCAGCCGGCGGCCGCCTTATACTCGGCACAGTAGGTCTCTATCTCCTGATAAAAGGCTTCCACCTGGAAAACACAGTAGAAAAGATAACAAAAGAGTTCATAACCTCAGTAAGAATCAGAAAATCATCCTTCTTCATGTACCTTGTAGGCATAGTATTCCTAGTCATCGGTGCCTTCAACGGCTACACACAGGTAACATCAATAGAAGAACAAAACATCCTATACACAATAACCCGTTTCATCCACATATCAATCACACCCCTCTTCTTTTCAGCACTCTTCTTCGGCTGGGGAAACATCCTGGGCAGCAAAAAAAACAAGTTACCCCAATACATTACATATCTCTCACTCACATTCTCAGTAGCGCTGGTAACATTCACAACAACAACCTACATGCTAAACCCCGGCCAAAGCTACATGGACATCATATACTCTGTAATAATAGGCGGCGTGCTCCTGACAATAAGCTCCATAATAGAGAACCTCGAAAAAAAAAGAAGCAGCACACAGACCAAAAAACAACCACCACAAAAACCATAAAACGAGACCAAAACCACTAAAACAAAAAAGTTAGTGCCCGAGCAAAGCGCCAGTGACCTAAAGCGAAGCTTTACGGTCGCTCTAATCGCCAGCCTTTTATAAGGCTGAGGTTGAGCAACAAATATAAAACTATCTCAAATAAGATATAGCAACATGGGCCGGTAGTCTAGTTGGTTATGACGTCGCCCTTACATCACGCAAATAAGGATTAACTGAATCCTCCCACTGCGCGAAAGAAAGGCGAAGGTCGCCAGTTCAAATCTGGCTCGGCCCACCATTATTAAAAGAAGATTCAACACAAAAAAAGAGGCAATACTTATGACAGGCACAAAAAAAACAGGGACAGAAACAC
>DAOVYR010000057.1 GCA_030635525.1 Candidatus Nanohalarchaeota archaeon
ACCTCAACAGCCGACACAACAGAACGCACAAGCACACGGACAAGCTCAGGCTGAGTCAGCAATTTAGCCCCTGCATTCTTGCGCGAAAGCTTAAACGACGGGCACCCCATATTCAGATCAACAATATCCGCACCCATATCCGCAACCTTTTTAGCTGCCTCAGCAAGCGTATCTGCCCGCGCCCCGAACAACTGGCATGTAACCGGCGCATCCTCAGCATTAGTCGCAAACTCCTTTTTGCGCCGATGAATATCATAAAACATCCCATCCGCATCAACCATCTCACTAACCGCAAGACCAGCACCATACCGTCGCGCAAGAATCCTGAACGCAAGATTAGTAACACCTGCCATAGGCGCCAAAACAAGCCGGTTCTTCAACCTGACATTTCCTATTTTCAACATACTCGTAATTCAAAGAATAGATTTTAAAATCATTCGGTTTCACCACGCAGAAACTTATATATACCACATAAGCACAATAATCAGTAGTCAGGAATATAAATTAGACATCATCATCAAATTCTTGCAACACAGAAGAGAAAAGGGGTTTTCACAATGGAAAAAGACAAAATGTTCATTCTCTGGTTCGACCAGCTAGGCATAGAAGACGTAGGTCTCGTAGGCGGAAAAAACGCATCACTCGGTGAGATGTACAAAAATCTCACACCCAAAGGCATAAAAATCCCAAACGGCTTCGCCATCACAGCCCATGCCTACCGCTACCTCCTTGAAAAATCAGGAATAGAACAGCAGATACGCGACACCCTGAAAGACCTCGACACAAAAGACATGCACAACCTCATGACAAGAGGCAAGAAAGTGCGCAGCATCATCCTTAACGCAGAATTCCCCCAGGAACTCAAAGACTGCATAAAAGAAGCTTATGGTCACATCTCCAAGCAATACGGCCAGGACACAGACGTAGCCGTAAGATCCTCCGCAACAGCAGAAGACCTCCCAGACGCCTCATTTGCAGGCCAGCAGGAAACATACCTCAACATCGTAGGCCCTGAAATGCTGATTGAGGCATGCAAAAAATGCTTCGCATCCCTCTTCACAAATCGCGCAATATCCTACCGCCAGGACAAAAACTTCGACCACTTCACAATCGCACTCTCAATCGGCGTCCAGAAAATGGTACGCTCAGACTTAGCAACCTCCGGCGTAATGTTCTCCATAGACACCGAATCCGGTTTCCAGGACGCAGTCTTCATAACCGGTGCCTACGGTCTCGGCGAAAACGTCGTACAGGGCGCAGTAAACCCCGACGAATACTACGTATTCAAGCCCACACTGAAAAAGGGAAAAAAAGCGATAATCTCAAAAACCATCGGCTCAAAAGAGATCAAGATGATCTACACCAAAGACGGCAGCAAACCAACAAGAAACATAAAAGTACCAGAACCCGACCAGAAAAGATTCTGCCTGAGCGACAAGGAGATAATCACACTTGCAAAATACGCAACAACCATCGAAGACCACTACTCAAAGAAAGCAGGCCACTTTAAGCCCATGGACATGGAATGGGCAAAAGACGGGAACACCGGCAAACTATTCATCGTACAGGCAAGACCGGAAACCGTCCACTCCCAGAAAGACAAGAACAAGATAAAAAAATACATCTTAAAAGAGCAGGGCAAAGTAATCATAAAAGGAGAAAGCGTAGGCGAACTAATCGGCGCGGGCCAGTCAAACATAATATTAGACGTCCACGACATAACGCGATTCAAAAAAGGCCAGGTCCTCGTAACAGACATGACCGACCCTGACTGGGAGCCAATAATGAAATTCGCCTCAGCCATAGTAACAAACCGCGGCGGAAGAACATGCCATGCCGCAATAATCTCAAGAGAGCTTGGAATACCATGCGTAGTCGGCACAATAGAGGGCACAAAAGCAATCAAGAACAAACAGAACATAACAGTCTCCTGCGCATCCGGCGAGATCGGCTACGTTTACAATGGCAAACTAAAATACGTCATAGACGAAGTCAACCTCAAAACAATCCCCTCCACAAAAACAAAAATCATGATGAACCTCGCAACCCCTTCGCAGGCATTCGAGATGTCATTCATCCCAAACGAAGGAGTCGGCCTTGCAAGAGAAGAATTCATAATCAACTCATACATAAGAATACACCCCCTTGCCCTGATGCACTACAATGACCTCAAAAAAGACCCGAAAAACGCATCCCTCGTAAAACAGATAGACGACATAACACAAGGCTACACAGACAAAAAAGAATTCTTCATAGAAAAATTGGCACACGGCATAGCGACCATCGCCGCAGCTTTCTACCCAAAAGACGTAATAGTCCGTCTCTCAGACTTCAAATCAAACGAATACGCGAATCTTATCGGCGGCACACTATATGAGCCAACAGAAGACAACCCCATGATCGGCTGGAGAGGCGCATCAAGATACTACTCAGACAAATACCGCGATGCTTTCGGTCTCGAATGCAAGGCCCTAAAGCGCGTAAGAGACGACATGGGCCTGACCAACGTAAAAATAATGATACCATTCTGCCGCACAGTAGAAGAAGGAAAGAAAGTACTTGCAGAAATGAAAAAATACGACCTCCAGCGTGGCAAAAACTCACTTGAAGTATATGTGATGTGCGAAATACCCTCAAACGTGATACTCGTAGACGAATTCTCAAAAATATTTGACGGCTTCTCGATCGGCTCAAACGACCTCACACAACTAACCTTGGGTCTGGACCGTGACTCCGAACTGGTATCACACATCTATGACGAGCGCAACGCGGCAGTCAAAAAACTAATCACGCAGGTAATAGCAGGCGCAAAAAGAAACAAAAGAAAAATCGGCATCTGCGGTCAGGCCCCATCCGACTTCCCGGACTTCGCAGAATTCCTGGTAGGACAGCACATCGACTCAATATCACTCAACCCGGACACCGTAATCAAAACAAGACTAAAAATAGCAAAGAAAGAAAAATCACTTAAGAAATAAACTCAGACACATCAGATTTTAATCTCTCTCAAAAGCTTAACAAAATCCGACTCAGTAACAATGCCAGTCATCTTCTCGTCTTTAGCAATCACTATCCTTCTGATATGCTTATCTTGCATCAGATTGACAGCATCGCGCACCCCCGTATCTCCATCCACAGTTACCACAGGAGCACTCATAACCTCGCTAACAGGTATCTGGTTAAACATCTTCTGGTTTGCAATGATCTTACGCAACACATCCCTCTCAGTAACAATCCCTTCAATAATATCTCCGCAGGTAATCACAAGACAACTGATATCCTTCTTCCTCATCAGATCAGCAGCTTCAGTAATCAGGCATCCTTTGGTTATCGTCACAACATTTTTCGACATAATCTCTTTTATTTTCATTGCAATTACCTGGCTATTCTATACATTTATATTTAATGTTTATAACGCCCGGTAGTTACATCATAAACATATTCAACAATTCTTTTAGCAATATTGAAATTTGTTGCAGCCGTCAGCCCGACCAGCCCGGGATTGATATTCACCTCAATCACAACCGGACCCTTGCTGCTTTCTATAAGATCCACAGCGCAGATATCCGCACCAACCGCCTTCGCAGCTCTTATCGAAATATCTTTGATCTCATCTGTTGCAGTATACTTTGCAGGAGTCCCGCCTGCCTTCACATTGGCCCTCTTCTCCCCCTCCTTTGCAATGCGCTTCATAGACCCGATAACCGTATCCCCTGCCACAAGAACCCTGATATCTTCACCAGGATTCTCAATAAACTCCTGTATCAGTATCTCCTCTTTAAGAACCTCCATAGAAGAAATAATCGACTCCATAGACTCCTTGTTCTCCACATACATAATTCCCTGTCCGCCGGACCCTCCCTTCAGTTTAGCCATCAGCGGATACTTAATATTCGACCTGATACTCTCAAACGCTTTCTTTGTCTTAACAATATAGGTCTTCGGCACAGGAATATTACTATGCGCAAGCACAATTGAAGTCAGGAACTTATCATGCGCCACAAGAATCGTCGCAGCATGGTACGGTTTAGGCACAGGAAACGCATCAAAAGCATTTATGATCTCAAATCCATACACCGCCCGCTTTGAATCAATCTTTGGAAGAACATAATCGACCTTCGTAATATCCCTGCCTTCATATTCAAGCTTCAGTCTCTTGTTATCAATACAGATGATAATATCGTCTATCGGCGCAACAATAAGATCAAACAACTGCCCTGCTTCCTCTATAATCATCTCAGTTGTCTTCGCATATTTCCTGGGCGTTATCAGCAAAAGTTTAGGTTTCATTTATGTCACCAATTTATCCTATATGAATGAAAAGCTTGAAAATTACACATAAAGAACCCAAATTATCATTTAGGCATCCCCAGTTCAATCCATTTAAGGAACTTCGTCACAATATTCTTCTCGCCATGCATTTCAGTGCGCTCTTTCAAGTGCTTAAGTATGACTTCCGTCATATCCTCATGAAACTTATCAGAAAATCCCACTATATTCGGGCAAATATCAACACCCAGTACCAAAAGTCCCGAAGACGTTTTCAGGGCATTAATCTGGCATATGCTTGCACCCAGAACCCTCACGACATTACTTACAACTTCCCTGTCCTTTTCATTCAGTCTGTATACTTTCTCTTTATTCTTAAGCGCATACATTTTTTCACTAACAACCAGTATGCTTAATCCAATAGAATTTTCAACCATCTCCTGTATAATGATCGGCTGACCAAACTGCTGGATAGTATCAATGATACCCTTTGCCGAACTTTCAGAATCAATAATCATTCTGCCTCTTTTCTCATAAGGCAGTTTCAGGAGAGCAGGATACTTAAGCGTAGGCAAAATCCGCTCAAGAGCCACTCTCGAAAGAGCAAAATAAGTATGAGGCATAGGAACCCCGCGCTCGCTTAAATAAATGGGCGTTAGAAATTCATTATACCCGAACACAATCGAACTATACTTGATAGGTATATACTTCGCATTATCCTCAAACAGTTTCACAAGCACATAACCTGCATCAGAATACTTGCGCGTTATTCTTGGAAGTATTACATCAAACCCCAAAAGATTAGTATCCTTATAATAAGGAACCGACTGCCCATTCTTTGATTCAATGCGCATACTCGACATAGGCACATAAAGGACCTTATCAAAATATTTCTTTGCATTTTCAAGAAGCCGTATTTCGGTCTCACTCCTCTCTTTCGGTCCCAGTATACACAATTTCATTCAATCACAGTTTTTTAATATCATTAACTTTATTGGAATTATGCGTCTTCTCAACATCCACCACAAAATTAGAATAAAGCACATCTCTTCCTATAAGCACAGGCGTATACATATTCTTCCGATCCTGTATATTAGCCTCGACATGGACAACCTTGCCTGCAAGCTCAATCCCTGCACCGACCTTGATGCGCCTCGTGTACCCGTCTGCTGAAGTCTTGCTCTTGACCTTCACCGTACCTGTAATCGGTCCAAGTTCTGCCTCCTTTGCAATCCTCACATCAATAGACGTACCAGTAGCGCCGGTATCAAGAATAGCATCCGCAAAAACCTCTTTCCTGCCGATAATCTTCACTTTTTCAACAAGCCCGACAACCCGTTTCTGTCCGGACTTATCTTTATTTTCTGCGCTCATCCGTCATATATAGAAACAGATTTATATTAATGTTTAGGTTCCCATCAAATCCTACTTAATCAGCTTCGAAGCACTATTAGCTCTCTTCTCAAACTCTTTCAGAATAACCTTCCGGACCTCATTTACCCTATTAGGATTCTTCCCGTTCGCAGACGCTGCCCCTGCATGTCCTCCCACACTGCCATCAATCAGCGGCTCCGCCTTCTTAAGCATCTTCACAAGATCAATATCAGAAGAAAGATACTTTCTCACCCGCGCACTAATCCTTATCTCATCCTTCTTGACATTAAAGACAATAGCCACATCCGCGCCCATCCGGATAATATGCGCAGCAGCCCTTGACTCAAACGACCCTGCCCGCGAAAAAGCGATAATCAAATCCCTGATGCGATAAAGTTCCACTCGCCTCATCACCTTCAGCTTGGCGATGCGCTCAGAAATATCCTCCTTCACACTCAGCGCATCAAAAATCTCATCCAACCCGGCATAATTCAAAAGCTCATCCACAACATCAATATCATCTTTAGAGGCAATGCGCAAAAACGCACTGTCCGCAACAATGCCGCAAAGAATATGTGGCGCAGCATGCGAAACAACAGGAATGCCCAAACACACAATCATCCTGTAGACAAGAATCGCGCATGAATGCGCCTCAGTATCAACAAACGTAAAATCAGCATCTTTCGCAAGGTTTCCCCTCTGGTGATGGTCAATCAATATGATCTTCGGATTAGTCCGAAATCCAGGCTCACCGATCTGCTCAGAAGACGACGAATCCACAATAAACACAAGACTAGGGCTCTTCTCAACCTCATCCCTCACATGAAACGGATACTTTTCAAGGACCCGTCGCCCCTGTCGGCTGATACCGAGAGGCGCACTCACAGTCACCGACAAGCCCTGCTTCCTCAGCAAAAGAGCAAGCGCAACAGCACTTCCAACAGCATCCGGATCCGCATTGTGATGCATAATAATCTGCGCCTTCTCATGATTCGCAACCTCAGCCCATATTTTTGCAATATCCTTCCTCTGCCTGTTCGATATGCTTACAGCGCCAATCTCCTCATCCTCTGCAAAAAGTCCTGCGATTTTCAGGTAAAGCGAATGGCTCCTGTTCACTCTGTATTTACCCTCATCATCAACCACAAACCCTTGGTCCTTCAAAATATGAATATCCCTGTAAGCAACAGAATAAGCAACCTCTGCCATCTCAGAAACAGAATGTATCGAATTGAGCGCATCATCCGCATTGATCATCGCCCTGATAATCTTGATTTTGCTCTTCGCGCCAAGAATATTTTCTATATCTTCAATATTCTCCAATTTATCATCCATAACATATAATTGCATCCCAAACTATATATTTGTATCTTTTTTTAGATATCTAAAAACAGATAAACTTTATCATAATCACGTTTTATAAACATCTACACACAATAATTAAAAATGACAGATTCTCATGACAAAGCCCAAAAAAATCTGAAATATACTCTTTTATTCACATTCTTCGTAATAGCCCTGCTCACAAACGTCATCGGTGCAGTAACAA
>DAOVYR010000016.1 GCA_030635525.1 Candidatus Nanohalarchaeota archaeon
AACTACAAAAAAAGAATAGAAAAAGAGCGCGAATGCGCATCACAAAGAGAACTTGAAAAACTGGCATCAAACCTCCTGCCGATACTCGACAACCTTGAACGCGCACTTGCTGCATCAAAAAAGAACCACGACATCGAATCATTGATCAGCGGCATAGAAATGACACAAAAAAACCTGTGCAGTATCCTCGAAAAAGAAGGGCTGGAAAAAATAGACTGCACAGGCAAAGAGTTTGACCCGAACCTCCATGAGGCAATAATGACAATAGAATCAAAAGACCACAAAGACAACACAGTATGCGAAGAACTCGAAAAAGGATATACTTTCAAAAACAAACTAATACGGGCATCAAAAGTAAAAGTAGTAAAAAACGAATAATAACAGAGGTGTATATAATCTTGAAATCTTTGTTTAATTGGAGGATTTCAAAATTTTTCATCACATTGTATATTTGATAAGGAAATGAAATACAGAGGTGTATTAATATGGCAAAAACAATAGGAATTGACTTGGGAACAACCAACTCATGCATGGCAGTAATGGAAGGCGGCAAGCCGACAGTCATCCCCAACGCAGAAGGCAACAGGACAACCCCTTCGATAATCGCATTCACAAAAAAAGGCGAACGCCTTGTAGGCCTCACAGCCAAGAGGCAGGCAGTGACAAACCCTGAAAACACACTATTCTCAATCAAAAGGCTGGTTGGCCGCAAATTCACAGACAAAGAAGTCCAGAGAGACATAAAGATCATGCCCTTCAAGATAACAGAAGCAAAAAACAAAGACGCGTGGGTAACTGCATCAGGCAAAGACTATTCTGCAGCGGAAATATCTGCAATGACACTCCAGAAACTAAAAAACGACGCAGAGGCGTATCTTGGCGAAAAAGTAGAGAAAGCAGTAATCACAGTCCCGGCATACTTCAATGACTCCCAGAGACAGGCAACAAAAGATGCAGGAAAAATCGCAGGCCTCGAAGTCCTAAGAATAATCAACGAGCCCACAGCAGCAGCACTTGCATACGGTCTCGACAAAAAGAAAGACGAAAAAATCGCAGTATTCGACCTTGGAGGCGGAACATTCGATATCTCGATCCTTGAACTCGGCGACGGCGTCTTTGAAGTGAAATCAACAAACGGCGACACCCACCTCGGCGGCGACGACTTCGACCAGAAGATAATTCACTCCCTTGTAGAAGAATTCAAAAAGCAGGAAGGTGTAGACCTATCAAAAGACACTATGGTCCTCCAGCGCCTCAAAGAAGCAGCAGAAAAAGCAAAGATCGAACTCTCAAGCGCGCAGGAAACAGAGATAAACCTTCCATTCATAACCTCCACAGACTCAGGTCCGAAACACTTCAACTACACACTGACAAGAGCAAAACTGGAACAACTCACAGAAGACCTGGTAGACAAAACAATCGCACCCTGCAAACAGGCCCTCAAAGACGCAGGACTAAAGACATCAGACATAAACGAAGTGATACTAGTCGGCGGACAGACAAGGATGCCTGCTGTGCAGAAAGCAGTCCAGCTATTATTCGCAAAAGAGCCGAACAAAACCGTAAACCCTGACGAGGTAGTAGCCATCGGCGCAGCCATCCAGTCAGGAGTCCTCTCAGGCGAAGTAAAAGACGTGCTGCTCCTCGACGTAACTCCACTGTCACTCGGCATCGAAACCCTCGGGAGCGTCTTCACAAAACTGATCGAGAAAAACACGACGATACCGACCAAGAAATCACAGGTATTCTCAACAGCAGCAGACAACCAGGCCGCAGTAACAATCAATGTCTTGCAGGGAGAACGCGCA
This sequence comes from Candidatus Nanohalarchaeota archaeon, assembly GCA_030635525.1. GTDB lineage: Archaea > EX4484-52 > EX4484-52 > EX4484-52 > B79-G9 > B79-G9. Next base: position 1,809 of record DAOVYR010000016.1, read on the forward strand.
ATGGCCGCTGACAACCACCCGCTGGGCAGGTTTGACCTCATAGGAATCCCGCCTGCGCCAAGAGGCATACCCCAGATTGAAGTGACCTTCGACATAGACGCAAACGGCATAATCCACGTCTCAGCAAAAGACCATGGAACAGGCAAAGAACAGACAATCTCAATCAAGCCCGCATCCGGCCTCTCCGAAGAAGACATCAAAAAAATGGAAGAAGAATCAAAAAAACACGGCGAAGAAGACAAAAAGAAAAAAGAATCCATAGATGTAAGAAACCAGGCAGAAAGCATAGTCTACACCGCAGAAAAAACCCTGAAAGAGCACGGCGACAAAGTAGACAAAGGCACGCAGGAAAAAATAAATAAAGGCATAGATGCCCTGAAAGAGACACTGAAAGACGAAAAGGCAGACACAGAGACAATCAAGAAAAAAATAGAAGAACTGAACGCCACAATATACGAACTCACAACAAAGATGTACGAGGATGCGCAAAAGCAGGCGCAAAAAGACCAGGAAAAGCCGGAAACTGAAAAGAAAAAAGGCGAAGAGGACGTGGTCGACGCTGACTACAAAGTAGAAGATGAAGATAAGGATAAAGGCGAAAAGAAATAGAGAACCATGCAACATCTACAGCGTATTAGAACCACCTGGAAATAAAACAGGATAGAACAATCCCTCCATAAAACACAACACAGAGGTCACAAGAGATGAAAGATTACTTAGGAAAAATAACAACAATATTTGCTGTATTCACTGTAATTATCACTCTATACTTCCAACCTGAAAAAGAAACAAATTTAGAAAGCATACTCTTTTTTGGAATAATCATAGTAGTAATCTTGTTCTATTTCATCTATATATACAGTAAAGACAAATTAAATGAAATAGACAAAAACACAGAAAAAATAGTAAAACTGGAAGATAAAATTAATTATATGAAGCAAATATTTGAATTAGACAAAAGGGTGAGGTTGTTGGAGAAACAAAAGAAAAGAAAAGCACATATTGACCCACGCATCGTATTCATAATAGTTTTAGCGATTCTGTTATACCTATACCTCAAATCATTAGGCGTAATTAGCTAAAGAACAAACACATACTTCTACCCCCAGAAGCGCAAATACAAAAACCTGTGAAATAAATGACAAAAAAAGACTACTACAAAACACTAGGCGTAGACAAAAACGCATCAGCAGAGGAAATAAAACGCGCATACCGCAAACTTGCACGAAAATACCACCCCGACGTCAACCAGGACGACAAGGGAGCAGAAGCAAAGTTCAAAGAACTCAACGCAGCATTTGAAGTACTCGGCAACCAGCAAAAAAAAGCCCAGTACGACCAGTTCGGCCACGCAGCATTCCAGCAGGGAGCAGGAGGTGGAGGCGGCTCCCAGGGTTTCCGCGGCTTTGGGGGTGGTGGCGGCTTCTCATCCTTTGAAGATATCTTCAGCGGCAGCGGCTTTGACGACATATTCAGCGCATTCTCAGGCATGAGAGGCGAAGAGACACGAAGACGCTCAGCACCCGGCGCAGACCTAAGATACGACATCACAATCACTCTCGAAGAAGCATACACAGGCATCACAAAAAAGATACAAGTCCCCCGCTTTGAAAAATGCAGTGCATGCAAAGGCACAGGCGCAAAAAGCGGCACAGCCAAAAAAACATGCGACAAATGCAACGGAAGCGGTCAGGTCAGGCAAATAAGGCGCTCATTTTTAGGGCAAATTGTCACAGTCGGCATGTGCGACAAATGCGGGGGCAGAGGCACAGTAATAGAAACCCCATGCCCCGAATGCAGCGGAAACGGCAGAGTCAAAAAAACAAGGACTATCGACATAGACATACCGGCGGGAGTTGACAATGACTCTCACCTGAGAATCGCAGGCGAAGGCGAAGCAGGCATGAACGGCGCTCCAAGCGGAGACCTTTATATTGTAATACATGTGAAGCCCCATGACATCTTCGAGCGCTACGAAAACGACCTCTACTGCAAAACCACAATCGGAATTGCACAGGCAATACTCGGCAACGAAATAGAGATACCGACAATCAAAGGGAAAGCAAAACTGAAAATCCCTGCCGGTACGCAGAGCCATACAGTATTCAAACTGCGCGGTCAGGGAATGCCTGACGTCCATGGCAGGGGCAAAGGGAACCAGTTTGTGAAAGTGGTTGTGGAAATACCCAAGACACTGACAAAAAAACAAAGACAGCTTATGGAAGAATATGCAGGAGAATCACAACAAAAAGCCACCGTCGGCAAAGGCTTCTTCGACAAGATGAAGGAATACTTCTAGCCTGAAAATACCCACATTTAAACATGAATTTTCACACACATGAAACGATTTCCAGACACGACACATATACTTGGATAACGAAAACTACATAAACCTATCACACACATAATTAAACTTACACAATTTACCACAGCTCATGCACCAGAACAAAGCGCCAGTAACCTTTGATAAGGCTCTTTGATAAGACTGTACGAAACAGTAACAGACAACACAGTTGTGCGCTTGAACGAAGTGAACAAGTGACCTAAACCGAAGGTTTACGGTCGCTCTAATCGCCAGCCTTTTAGAAGGCTGAGGTGAAACAAATGGCAGAATATACAATAAAACTCAAACCCCCGGAACAGATGGACCTGACCATCACAGGAACAGAATCCCAGCAACTCAAACTGAACCCAAAAGAATTCCACCAGATAACAGTAGACTACGACAGCGATACCCTCATCTTCCAGGGCAAAAAAATAAACGCAGTAGCATCACTAAAATGCATCTCCGACGTATTCTGGATGATACTATCCCTCACATCAAAAGGATTCAAGATAGAGCCCAATGAGCCACTTGAAATGCTGAAAAAGCTAAATCTCAAGTAACCTCAAACAAAAACAGAAAGGTAGAGATACATATGAAATGCAAATCCTGCAAAAAAGACATTGGCGCCGAGCAATGGAAATACTGTCCCCACTGCGGCGAAGAACTTGCAAAAAAATCTGTGTACTCATATGGAATGCAGGACGTAGCCGACAAAATGCTATCAGGCATCCAGAGAATCCTGATGAGAAAGCTGTTTACCACCCTTGCACAAACAATCAGGCAAAGCGAGGGCGCAAACTCTGGCAGTTTCAGAGTAAAAATAACGTCTTCTAAAAGACCAATGGCACATGCCACAAAACAGACAACATCACAAGCACCGGACATGACAACCGCCAGCAAAAGGCCAACACCAAAAGAAACAATAGAGCCCAAAGCAGACATCACAAAACTACCAGGCAAACTAAAAATAAACATACCCTTACCCGGCATAGAATGCATGGACGACATAGACATCCTCAAATTCGAAAACTCATGCGAAATTCGCGCATACACAGAAGACAAACTATACTTCAAAATAATCCAGACACCGCAAAACCTGAACCTCTTCGAGAAAAACCTAAACAATGAAACACTGATTCTTGAATTCGGAAACTAAAAACGAAATTATATCCTATGGAGAAAAAAGATCCCGAACCATTCTCAAGAACTCCGGGACAGAATGCCGTAAGCTATATAATAGCCATTTTGATGGACCTTCTAGTCATGCAAAAAAGAAGATCAATCTGAATCAAAGATAATATCTTCACTTACTTAGCTTCTTTAGCCTTCTCAACAGACCCGAAAATATCATCCAAAGACTGCTTCCCATACTTCACAACCTTAACATTGACCTGTGTCAGATCACGCGAAACAGCTGCCCCGCAAACAGTCTTCCGTCTCCTTAAGCCCTTCAGTTTCGATTTCATACCTGACCCATAAGAGAGAAGAACCGGCTGAACAGAAGAACCAAAAACGCCTTTCTTCATCGGAAACCCGCCCTTACCTGAACCACCTGTAACCTTAAGCTTATACCCTGGAACATCAATGATGCCACCATCAAAATCATCAGCAATCTTAAGATCAGCAAGCTGCGATATCTTAGACGCATCCACTTCCTTCTGATAACATTTCGCTTTTTTCGTATCCGCTATTACAAATTTTATTGCCATATTCATTTCACCAAAAAATCATCCTATCATTCAATTAACACTCAACTCAAAATCGCCCAAATCACGCATTATCCGAACATCCAAATATTACTATATAAGCTTTATAAATGTTATTGGACAGCACAATAAAAAATCATAGGATATCAGCATAAATTGAAGTATCCCATACTTCTTTCTCACGAACAACACAGAAAATGTTAGGAAATACGTCAATTGCATTAAATTTCCGCAGATTTTATCAGGCATACACTTTAGATACGATAAAAAACCCTGAAAAGACATATAAATAATCAAACACAAAAATAAACATACAAACAAATAATCCAATATCACGATAACTACCGTGTACAAATTATGGACACAGAAATCATCATTCTGACAATACTCATCATACTTTCAGGTACATTCTCCGGCATAGAAACAGCTATCTTCTCACTCAGCGACATCAAAGTAAGAAACCTCGTAAAGCAGGGTAAAAAAGGCGCAAAAACACTAAAAAAACTAAAAGAAAACCCCCACAAGCTACTCATAACAATACTGGTCGGGAACAACCTTGTCAATGTAGGTGCATCCGCACTCGCAACAGTGACAGTCACAAAATACCTCGGATCATCCTCCGTAGGTATGAGTCTCGGGATAGCCACAGGCGTAATGACATTCATCCTCCTGGTTTTTGGAGAAATAACCCCTAAAGCTTATGCGCACCAGAACGCGGAAAAAATATCACTGTTCTTTGCAAAGCCAATCAACATCCTGACCAAGTTTCAGTCACCCGCTATCTGGTTTCTTGAGAAAATAACGGGCTTCATAATAAGAATAATCGGCGGCGAACAGCATAAAGGAAAAATAACCGCTGACGAACTCAGGACAACAATATCCGTAGGTGCGGAAGAAGGCATCATAAAAAAAGACGAGGAAGAAATGATACACAAAGTATTTGACTTCGGCAGTACCTCAGTGAGAGAGATCATGATACCAAGAACAGACATGTTCTGCCTCAAAGCAGACACAAAGATAAAAGACGTCCTTAAAGTCATTCCTGAAAACAGGTACACAAGAATACCTGTATACAAGGATTATCCTGACAACATAATCGGCATACTCTATGTAAAAGACATAATAAAACATATTGGAAAAAAAGATGAGACACATATCGAAAAAATACTGCGCCCCACATTCATAGTGCCTGAAACCAAAAACCTGAACCTGCTATTGAAAGAATTCAGAAAAAAAAGGACGCATATGGCAATCGTTGTCGACGAATCCGGAGGCATAGCAGGCCTTGTAACCCTTGAAGACATCCTCGAAGAGATAGTCGGTGAAATTTACGACGAAACCGATGCAAGAGAGACACTCATCAAACCCACAAAAGACAAAAGCTTTGAAGTCGAGGGAAAAACAGAAATAGACGAGATAAACAAAATCCTGAAACTTGAACTGCACGAAGAGCATTACAACACAATTGCAGGCTATATAATCCACAAGCTCGGAAGAATCCCAAAAAAAGGCGAAAAACTCAGGCTGGACAAGATGAACATCACAATCCTCGACGCTGACGATCAGAAAATAAACAAACTGGAAATAAAACTCACTGAAACAACCACAGACAACGGTGGAATCAATTAAAAGAAAAACTGGCGTATCTAAGCTAAAAATACCGATATTATCACTCATTCTCTTTACAATACTGGCAATTCTGATACTCACATCAACAGAAACAAACAACACTACTCCCAAAATCACACGCAAAGCCGCAGTAGCAGGCACATTCTATCCTGCATCAAAAACCAGCCTGGAAAACACAATCAATACATACTACAAAAACGCAAAAGACAGCACTCCTAAAGAGGTACATGCGATAATCGCACCTCATGCAGGATACACCTATTCCGGACAGGCTGCAGCTTTTGCATACAAAAACATACAAGGCAAAGAAACAATACTCCTGCTCGCTCCAAGCCACCACATCTACTTTCGCGGCGCATCAATCGCAAATGTTACTCACTACAAGACCCCGCTCGGCGAAATAAAACTATCAGAAAAAACAGACAGCATACGAGAAGACCTAGACAAAGCAGATCTCCTGTACACAGAAAAAGACCCGCACAAAAAAGAGCACGCAATCGAGGTACAGTTGCCGTTCCTGCAGATTAGCATCACAGATTTTGAGATAATACCGATACTGATAGGCAGCGCCACAGACTACACAGACATAAAAAGGATAGCAGACATATTGAAAAAATACACAGACGAAAGCACACTGATTATTGCAAGCTCAGACTTCACCCACTACGGCCCGCGCTACAGCTACACACCATTCACAGAAAACAAAGAAGAGAACATAAAAAATCTGGACTATGGCGCTCTGGAGTACATAGAAAAAAAAGACCCTGAAAGCTTCCACAACTACATCCAAAAAACCGGCGCAACAATTTGCGGCAGCAAGCCCATAACCATACTCCTTGAGATGATTCAGGAAAACGAATTAAAAGGCAAACTCACGCACTACGATACATCCGGCCGCATCACAGGCGACTACACAAACTCAGTAAGCTACATATCCTACATTTTCTACAAAGATGACACCCTAAACAAAGAAGAACAAAAATACCTCACAACGCTTGCAAGAAACACACTTGAATCATACCTGAAAGACAAAAAAACACCGGAAATTAACAAAGATGTGCTATCTGAAAAACTAACACAAAAAAGCGGCTGTTTCGTAACTCTAACAAAAGACAGCCAGCTAAGAGGATGCATCGGTCACATATTCCCGCAAAAACCCCTCTACCAATGCGTAATTGACAATAGCATCAGTGCAGCAGTACGCGACTCCCGCTTCAGCCCGACCACATACGACGAACTTGACGACATTCATATCGAAGTATCTGTATTGTCTGCACCTCAGTCACTTGAATTCACATCACCAGACGAACTTCTCGACAAATTGACACCTCTTGAAGACGGAGTTGTCATCAGCTACGGTTTTCACAAGTCCACCTACCTTCCCCAGGTCTGGGAGCAACTGCCGGATAAAGTTGAATTCCTGACAAGCCTCTGCAAAAAAGGCGGCGCACCAGGCGACTGCTGGAAAAAAGAGAATGTAAAGATAGAGACATATCAGGCGCAGATATTCTGGGAATGAACACAAGCCTGTTGTCAACAACCGCCGATCAATAGACAGGCTGCATTTACGGTTGCATTGCCACGCTATCATGCAACCGGAAAGCTTGGAAATTGACAAAATACACTGTAATTTCCATGATGCCCTGCATGCCCCACACATATCACCAAAGGTTGTTGATCACGCAAAGATTCCGCATACTGCTATACTCAATTTATTGAGTATTTTGAGCATTTGCTCAAAAGCTTGGAACGCCAGTTCCATGATGCAGGAATACGACTTGTCGGATTCATAGCACTCAACAGATCAGCGAAATCTTTAGCGTTTTTAAGTTGCGTGATACAAAGATATAACCTATATATAACACATGCGACCAAATGAATATATGGATTCCGACAACAGTCTTCTTGAGTTGTACAGTGTTTCAAAGACATTGTCACATAAAAGGATTATCAGAAGTGCATCGTTTGCAGTCAATAAAGGAGATTTCTTCGGTTTGATAGGCCCAAACGGCGCAGGAAAATCATCACTTCTTAACATTATTGTGACCCTCGCAAAAAAGACAAGTGGAACAATTTACTTTAAAGGGCGCGACACCACCAAAAAAACTAACAGTTACCGTAAAAGCATAGGATATGCACCGCAACACACCTGTTTTTATAAAGAGCTTACAGTGCTTGAAAATATGAATAATTTCGCCATGATGTATGATTGCAAGAAAAATAAGAGCAGGCACACGATTAATGAGTTGTTATCTCTTGTCGACCTTAAAGAATCAAAGAACATTCTTGCCAAAGATCTTTCAGGAGGCATGCAAAGGCGCCTTAATATCGCATGTTCTCTCATTCATAACCCAGAATTGGTAATCCTGGATGAACCTGCCGCAAACCTGGACCACCATCAACGGGAAGAGATATGGAAGCTGCTGACATCAATAAACCAGCGCGGGGTTACAATAATAATTTCATCTCACCTGCTCCATGACATGAACCGGCTGTGCAACAGGGTTGCTTTCATGTTTAAAGGTTCTGTCCTTTTTACTGGTACCCCGCAGGAACTTCAGGACAAATTTAAGCGCAATGTGATTGTTCACCTTAGCACTGTTCCGGGGAATTACGGAATGATAATATCAGCACTCAGGCCAGCACTGATCATAAATAGTCATGATGTAAAGGACAATATCCTGACAATGAACATAACCAACACAAATTATGCAATCCACCAGATGGTACATATACTGGATGAACTGGGGGAATATATCGCGGACATAGAGGTTGAAAAGCCATCCCTGGATGATACGTTTGAAGAAATTATAAGGCGGTTTGGGCAATGATTTCTAAATTATATTACATTGTCATGAAGAATATGCTAGTGTTACTCCGTTCAAAAGGATTCGTAGTTGGCGTAGTGCTTGCACCTCTTGTTATAACAGCAATCATGGGATCTGTTTTCTCTTCTGATGATATGAGTTCAATAAATATAGGGGTTGTAGATGACTCTTTTGACAAGGTCTCCCGGGATTTGCTTTTGGATATTGATGAGTCAAAGTGCAGATTTAAGAGTTTCAATACAATAGATGATTGTATTGATTCGATTCTCAGATTAGATACGCATGCCTGCATCTTGTTTGACGAGACTTTCAGCACGGGAGCAGAAAAGAAAAATACAATATACGTGTATGCGGACCATTCGAGGATTAATCTTGTATGGGGCGTTATTGATGCAGCCACGGAATCCTTGGGTGATAGTTCATATAATGAGAGTATAAATCTTATTGACAGGCTGCTTGAGCAGATTGATGGCTATGAAGAAAAAATTGACAGGAATTCAGATAAAATCAGTCTTATAGTGAGTGATGTTGGAAATCTGGAATCAAGGCTTTCAAATTCATCTGAAAAACTGGATGACTTGAATCTTGAAGATAACAATAGTATTTCTGATGCTATACATTCTCTTTCAGATGATATTGATTCTTTCAGGGACAAGATTCATTCCCTGTCAGCACAACAGGATTCAAATAGTGAGATAGCCCGGAATTTTTCCGTGCTGATAAGTGAAAACAAAAACAAGCTTGCTGAATTCGAATCGAAGTTCAAAAGTACAAGAGATGATATGGTAGGGGAAAGAAGTGACTGTATTGAGTTGAGGTCTTATACACTCCAGAAGTATGCGC
>DAOVYR010000181.1 GCA_030635525.1 Candidatus Nanohalarchaeota archaeon
TCAGACTTCATGGACGACATTGGAAGAGTAGACACAGCACTGAAAACACTTGCGAAGCGCCACGACATCATCGCCGTATCAGTAGAGGATTTCAGGGATCTTGTTATACTGGATATCGGCCTCATCGAACTTGAAGACGAAGAGACAGGCGAGCAATTGATGGTCAATACATCAGATGCAGAATTCCTAAAAGAATACTCAAAAGTAGTCACAGGACACAAAAAAGCAGTCCAAAAGATGTTCCAAAAGCGCAAGATTGACATTATCAAAATAGACACAAAAGACGACTGGATCAAACCCATACTTGCGCATTTCCAAAAAAGAAAAAGGTAATATTTACATGTCTGACATAATCCACGCGATAGGGCAGGTACCCATCATACCGATCTCGATAATCCTCTTCATGCTTCTTGCAATCATCACACTAACAAGCAAAGAAAAGAAGAAAGACAGTTTCAGGTTCATCAAAGGAATTATAATCACCACCATCATCTCGCTTGCCGTCTTCTCATCTGTCGCTGTGCTCAAGTACGCAAGCTACCTGAAAATAGACCTCATGCAGCTTGGAGTATGGGAAATACTGTTTCTAGGACTCATCTTCGGATACATTATTTTCTCACGCTCCCTCAGAGAAGGAAAAGGGATCATCCCCATAAACATACCCTACCCTCTAAAACAGATAGCCCTTTTCCTTGCAGTATTTGCCTACCTCTGGAAATCTGACATAGGCTTTGAGACATACTGGCTGGTTGTCGCCGTCATGCCATTCAATATCATCTACCACCTATACTATGTCAAGGCACTTGACAGGCTCTTCACATGGATAATGAAAATCAGCGAGAAACTTGACAAAAAAGTTGGGGTGAATGAGTGATGCATTTCGAGCAGCCGCAGTGGCTAATACTCTTCGCGCTTGTACCGATGATATACTACCTCTACCATTTCAGTGCGCACAAAAGAAAAGCATCTGCCATAAAGTTCTCAAACATCGCCCTTCTGAAGACCGCCATGAAAGGAAAAAGCGGCCGCTACAGGACAAGAGCGCTTTTCTACCTCAACATGATCATAGTCATAAGCACCATCTTCGCACTCGCAGACCCATACATCGTACTCCCGCACAAGGGCGAAGGCGTCAACGTCGTGCTTGCACTCGACGTATCAGGAAGCATGAACGCACCGGACTACAAACCGAACCGCATGGAAGCAGCAAAAAGATCAGCAAAGATATTCATCGACAGCCTTGAACCGACAGACAGGGCAGGCATCGTCATCTTCTCCGAAGGTGCCACAACGCAGTCATTCATGACCAAATCAAGAGAACGGACACTTGCAAACCTCGCATCCATCAGGGTCCAGCAGGGAAAGACTGCAATAGGCGACGGCTTAGCACTCGCCGTCGACATGGTAACCTCAGTCGAATCAAAAAAGAAAGTTGTGATCCTATTAAGCGACGGTGTCAACAACGCCGGCATCGTATCACCACAGGAAGGCGTAAGTTTCGCAAAAGCGCACGACATCAAGGTTTACACAGTAGGCATGGGCTCAAACGAGAAGGTTGTACTCGGAACAGACTGGTTCGGCAGGCCAGTCTATGCAGACTTTGATGAGGCAACACTAAAAATGATTGCAGAAAATACCGGCGGCGAGTATTTCAAATCAGTTGACGACAATACACTCGACGATATCTATGATACACTCTCTGAAAAGATCGAGCGCAGGAACCAGGAAACAAGCACAAGAGTGTGGTTTATCATACTTGCATTCGCGCTCTTCGTTGTGGAATTTTACCTGAGATATGTTAAATACCGGGTGCTGTCCTGACCACGATTGAAAATTTTAGCAGGGTAAATAAAATGAACGATGCTCACGATTTCACAGACAGATACTATGACAATATAATCTCTGACCTGAAAAAAGTCACTCTTGTCGCATCCCCGCCATTCAAAGAATCAAGGCGAATATCATACCTGAAAAAGTATCTCAACAACCTCGGCTACAACGACACAGAAATCGACAAAGAAGGAAATCTTAAAGCCACACTAAAGGGTAAAAACCCAAAAATATTAGTATTCTCAGCTCATGTAGACACAGTATTCCCAAAAGAGACACAACTCAAAATCAAAGAAAATAAACAAACAATTGCATGCCCCGGTATCTGCGATAATTCACTGGGTGTTACTGCCCTTCTCTATCTTATGAGATATGTAAAAGAAAACAAGATAATCCCAAAATATAACGTCATATTCTTATTCAACGTCGGTGAAGAAGGCGCAGGCAACCTGAGAGGTATAAGACATTTTTTCGATAACCAAAAGCGTGAAAACATAAAGGCTCACATCTGCATAGAAGGCCGCAATATCGGAAGGCTTACAAAAGAAGTTGTCGGAAGCCACAGGAAAAATATAAAAATAACCGCACAAGGCGGCCATAGTTGGAGGGACTTCGGGAACACCAATGCAATTGTAGTGGCTGCAGAAATAATAAACAAACTTGCTGCCATAAAACTGCAAAAAGAGCCAAAGACAACATTGAACATAGGAACAATAAAAGGTGGTTATTCAGTCAATTCAATACCAGCACAAGCAGAATTCAGCGTGGATATCCGCTCAACTGATAAAAAAGCACTCACATCTGTTACCCGCGAGGTGGACTCCATAATAAAGTCTATGACCGAAAAGAACTACAAAATAGAGTCATATCTCTTAGGTGAACGACCATGCGGTGAAATGAAAGATAAATGGTTAGTCAACAGGATAAAAGAAGTCCACGATGCTCTCGAAATCAAGACAACAGACGACATCGGCAGTACAGACTCAAGTTATCCTATCAGTCTTTGCATTCCAAGTGTTACTATAGGCATAACTGAAGCAAAGAAGACCCATTCCCTTGATGAATATCTTTTCAAGTCACCTGTCAGAAAAGGAATAGAGCAGTTGATATTGATATATAATAAAATATTGTAATAATACAGAGTGGTTAGTCATGTTCAGATTTATACCCCCAGAGATTAGGTTTCACCAGAGAAATATTGGAAGCAGGACAATGTTGCGCGTTTGGATAACTGCCATTATCTTTATTTTGTCGCTGGCCCCCCTCGCCCATGCAACAGGCGATCTCAAAATAGAAAAGATCGCCGAACCCGCAACAA
>DAOVYR010000111.1 GCA_030635525.1 Candidatus Nanohalarchaeota archaeon
CTTAGGCAAATCAAGCTCATTGAAGATGTTACAAAAATAGGTGATAATAATGACACAACAAAATGATATTTCATTGCAGTTTCAGCAGATGCAGCAGCAACTGCAGATGCTAATGATGCAAAAAGAGCAGTATAAGATGCAGCTTGCAGAGATCACCAAAGCAGAAGACGAACTCAAAACTTCAAAAGGCGACATATTCAAGGCAGCCGGCATGGTCCTCGTAAGATCAGACAAAGAATCAGTCAAAAAAGACCTCGCAACCCAGAAAGAAACAATAGAAGTGCGCATGAAATCCTTCGAAAAACAGGAATCCATCTTAAAAACGCGCCTGACCGAAGTCCAGGCAAAACTTATGGAATCATTCAAAGGGAAAGGTCCGGCAGCACAGTAAACTTCTTTTACATAATTTAGTTTTTGTAGCAGAGAACCAGAACAAATTTAAAGTTGATGTTTCTTAACAGTAGTATGTTATATGGAATTATTGGCGCTTTGCTACTCGGACCAGCAGCTTACTTCCTCTTTGAAGAAAGCCTTCTCGCCGGCGCAATTGGCACTTTATTTGGATACGGATTAGGTGACCATGCCGAGAAGCACTATATTGGACAAGCAACTCCAGAACAAGTCAAAGAAAAGTACCTAGCATATTAACCCTACTCCCACTCAATAGTCCCCGGCGGCTTATTAGTGATATCATAAACAACCCTGTTCACTTCTTTTATCTCATTGGTGATCCTCGTAGAAATATTCTCAAGCAGGCTATACGGAACCTTCGAAAAACTCGCACTCATAGCATCAACAGAATTCACAAGCCTAACAGCAACAACCTTCTTATAGCTCCTCGCATCCCCCTGCACCCCGACAGACTTCACAGGCAAAAGAACAGCAAACGCCTGCCAGATATTATCATACTCACCCGCTTTCCTCAACTCATCAAGAACAATATGATTCGCCTGCTTCACAACCTCTACACTCTCCTCTGTACACTCACCAATAATTCTTATAGCAAGCCCGGGACCGGGAAATGGATGCCTGAGCGCAAGTTCAGAAGAAAGCCCGACCTTCTTTGCAACAGCCCTCACCTCATCCTTATAGAGATCAGCCAAAGGCTCACACAACTCAAGCTTCATATCCTTCGGCAAACCCCCCACATTATGATGAGACTTGATAACAGATGCATTCTTGCTCCCCCCGCTCTCAATCCTGTCAGGATATATTGTCCCCTGTATAAGTATCCCTGCTTTTTCCTTCACAGCAACCTCATCAAACACCTTGATAAAAAGCTCGCCAATAATTTTCCTCTTACGCTCAGGATCCACCACCCCTTTAAGCGCACCATAAAACCTCTCCCGCGCATCAATCATCTCAAGCTTCATATCCCACGACGAAAATGCCTTTTTGATGAACTCAGGCTCATCCAGGCGCATAAATCCTGTATCCACAAACACTGCCGTAAGCCTGCTGCCAATAGCCTTGCTTGCAAGAACAGCAGCAACCGATGAATCAACACCGCCGGAAAGCCCTATGATTGCACGGCGCTTGCCGACCTGCTCTTTTATCCTGTCAATTTCATGTGCGATGAAATGCTCCATGCTCCAGTCCTTTTTACAAGAGCAGATGTCAAAGACAAAGTTCTTGAGAAGCACCTTACCCTTTTTCGTATGAGTGACTTCAGGATGAAACTGCACCCCGTATATACCCCTCTCTTTATTCTGAATGACTGCAATGCAGTCATCTGTCTTTGCAGCAACCTCAAACCCGGAAGGGAGCGCAGTAACAGAATTGCCATGATTCATCCAGACATTTTCAGTCTTGTCAAAACCCTTAAGAATACCATCCTGCCTGATCACTTTCAGCCTTGTCATCCCATATTCTCTTCCTGCCCCAAGACCAACTTTACCCCCAAGATAATGCCCTATGACATGATGGCCATAACAGAGCCCAAGCACAGGCACACCCAAATCAAACAGTTTCTTGTCGCACTGCGGCGCATCCTTCTTCACAACATCATCAGGCCCGCCTGAAAGAATGATTCCCTTTACATTCGGATGCGCATCCCTGATTTCCCTCGCAGTCAGACTATTTGGAACCACTTCAGAATATACCCCGTGATCGCGGACGCGGCGCGCTATAAGATGCGCATATTGCGAGCCAAAGTCCATCACAAGAATTTGCGTTTGCATACTCTATCCTTTAGAAGTTGATATTATATAATTTACTGTTATAAGCAGAACACTCAGAATTTCAGGTTAAGCTTCGGGACTTCAACAACCCCTTTATCTCCGGTAACTTCCCCAACCACTTTACAGGCAAGATCATGCTTTTCCAAAATATTCATCACTCCTCTAGCCGATTCTTCCCTGCAGACAACAACAAACCCCATACCCATATTGAATGTCTTATACATCTCCTCATCCGCAATATCCGCAACTTTCTTAATCTCACTAAAAATCGGCAGCGCATCCATCAAATCACTTAACCGAAACCCGGCATTACCATTCAGCCGCTTAAGGTTCATTAGCCCCCCGCCCGTTATATGGCAAAGGCCCGTAACAGAGCCACGATACTTCGACAGGACATCAAGAACCGGCTTAACATAGATCTTTGTCGGCCTCAATAGCTCATCTGCAACACTCACGCCCCACGGAAATTTATCCTCCAGCTTATACTTGCCAAGAACAACTTTTCTCGCAAGAGAGTAGCCATTGCTGTGCAGCCCGGATGATGCAATACCTATAACCTTATCACCTGCCTGGATATTATCACCAAGAACAACCTTATCCTTATCAACCACACCGATAGACGTTCCTGCAAGATCAAAGCCCATACCCCCGACACCTGTGATGACCCCTTTAAGAGACGCAGTCTCGCCTCCGATAACAGCGACCCCGGCATCATTTGCGCCGTCCCGGATGCCCTTCGAAAGTTCCAGAACCATATCATTATCTATCTTCTCAACAGCAAGATAATCCACAAGCGCAATTGGCTCAGCCCCGGTACAGATGATATCATTCACATTCATAGCCATCATGTCAATGCCGACAGTATCGAACTTTCGCGCCATCTGCGCAATAAGCACCTTTGTACCAACCCCGTCAGTACACATCACAATATACTTATCCCCTATATCTATGAAGTTAGCAAAATGCCCAATACGGGACTTCACTTCACCTATTTTCCCTTTCCTGTTAGCGAAAGTCCCCGATATGACAGACACTATAGACCTGACTGCCGCATCCTCTTTTTTTATATCAACTCCCGAATCAGCATATGTCACAGGTTTCATATAAACACTATCTTTTATTCCTTCAGTCATCCTTTAGTTATTTTTGTGGACTGCAAATTTATTAAATGCACGTATCTGCCTGATTTTTTTGTCTCGGCTAGGTATTACATCTAAGTTATCTTTTTGTAGTGAATCTAATCTGTATATATATCTCCACACGCAAATAAATTACGTGTTTATATTTAACTCTGGATTGTATATACGATAATGTATAAGTGACAAATCATGGGTCGTCTGGATTTAAATTGATATTCTGAAAGACACAACAAAGAATTGTATTTTAAGGTGTTGTAAAAAATTGTAGAAGAGGTTGGGAATTATGAATTTTGATAAAGTTTGTGGATTTAGTGTATTTATATTGTGTTTTATACTATTGCTTTCACCCGCGAATGCAGCGCAGCTTGATGTATCTGTCGGCGTTGATGAACTTGTGTATGCACCAGCCACAAATGTCACAGTCTCAGGTTACGTACTCTCTGCAACAACACACATGCCTGTATTGGGCGCATCCGCTAATGTTGTAATCAAAAAACCGGATGGCTCAACACTTGACACTCAAAGTGTTGGCACCAATAGCAGGGGATTATACACAACCAGCCCGGTCACAGTCACAACAGAAGGAACATATACTGTTACAGCAACAGCAACATCACCCGGATCATTAGGATACTCACAGACAACATTTGATGTTGAAGGCAAAAAAGAGTACACCCTCACGACAAACAAATACTTATATTCACCGAACGAGACCGTAACTGTCACCCTGATTGTCCAGACACTTGACTCCAACGATGTCCCTGTTTCAGGCACTCCCGGCGCCATAGTCCCGATAAAGATAATAAGAAAATCAGATGGTACCGCAGTAATATCCGCAAGTCTGCAAACCGATTCCAGCGGAACCGCAACGACAACATACACAATCCCAATTAACTCAACATCTTACAGTGATTTCTCAGTAATTGCAGGAAACGGACTCGCAGTCGCACTCTTCAGGGTGCCTTCATTCAATGCAAAAGTAGAGACAACAGATGCCAACAGCGCAAATAAGATGCTTTATTCATCATCAGATTACCTATACCTAAAAGTTACAGCAAGCGTCGACACAGACAGTGGAAATACAATGCCAATCACATCAGCTGAAATCAAGGCCTATATAATAAACAGCGCAGGAACAAAACTTGCCACATTATCACAATACACAGAATCTCCAAGCGGAACCTACACATCATCCAACTATTCACTCAGCGCTTTTACTAACGGCGAATACACAGTGAAAGTAGACATTTCAAAAAACAACCTTACTCAAAGCACAAAGACAAAATTCAACGTAAAGACCCTAAGAGTCGATGCTGTACCAGTATTCGATAAAGACATGATTAGAGCATTCATGAAAGGAGAGAACGCAACTCTCGGTCTGTATGTCGTGGACCTGTCAACAGGAAATGAGATAACCGGCAGTGCCATAACCGGAGCTGAAGTCATTGAATGCAAAGATTCAAAATGGAAAGACTGCATGTC
>DAOVYR010000022.1 GCA_030635525.1 Candidatus Nanohalarchaeota archaeon
ACACATAAAACCAATAATCAAACCGAATAAACCGTCTGCCTGACATCCAAAAGACTCGCCCTCCGACGAATTACCCCTTTCCGGGAAAGAACCTCAAGCGCATACCTCACAGTCCTCTGGGGAAGATAACTCCTCGCAACAATCTCCTTCTGCGTCATCTCACCCTCAAAGCTAAGCACCTTATACACAAGTTTCGCACTCGGCGACAAAGACCTCACCTTAACATGATTAACCTCAACCGACCGCTTACGAAGCCTCTCAACAATAGACTGCGAATTCTTAGGCTTCACAAACAGCGCAGGATAAGAAGACCTGACAATCTCAACACAATCGCAATCAATCGCAATCCTCTCAACTCCGTCAACAACAACGCAAACAGACGACTTCGCCTCAAGCCCCGAAATCCTTATCCGCGCACCACTTGAAACCACAATCGGCGCATACGACCTGCGCATAGACGACACAGGAGTAACCGTAAACACATCCGCATCACCGATAACCATCGGTCCCCCTGCAGACATCGCATAACCCGTAGACCCCGTAGGCGTAGACACAATCACACCATCAGCCGTATCCCGGAAAAAATACTCATCATCAATCCCAAGAGCATACCGCATTAGCTCAGCACTCCTTCTCGGGAAAATCCCGATCTCATTCAGCGCAAAAGGGCTCACATGCCCATCAAAAGAAGCAACAAGCCGCGCCCTCTCATCAACCGTAAACTCACCGCGAACCACAGTCTTGACAACCTCCTCACAATTCCCGCCATTCGCCTCTGAAAGCACACCTCCGCCAATCCCAAGAACAGGCACCTGCCTCGACCCAAGCTCACGAAACACAGACAAGATAAAAGCATCATCACCGCAGGCAAAAATCATAGAAGAACCATCATACCTGCTCCCAGACTCAAGACCGAACTCACCAAGCACAGCCCGTACCCTCTCCGCAACCTCAGAAGACCCCTTATCTTTAGCAGCCACAACACAATACATAACATGCACCTCAAATACACAACATACCCCGAAAACTTATAAACTTTGCGGCAAATATTGCCGCAACACCCAAAACAAGACAAATAATTGCCCCATCAAAATCCTTTATTAATCCACATCAACAAAACACATGAAATGAACAAAAACATCCAAATACTCATAAAAACAGCCCTAAAAGAAGACATCGGCCCGGGCGACATAACAACAGAAGCAACACTAAAAAAAGACAAGACAATAGAAGCGCACATAACATCAAACCAGGACGGCACCCTGTGCGGCATAGACATCGCAAAAAAAGTATTCGAAACCCTCGACAAAAACATAGCATTCAAAAAGCAGGCAAATGACACAGAAAAAATAAAAGCCAACCAGACAATCGCAAAACTCAAAGGAAGCGCAAAAAAAATACTCGCAGGCGAAAGAACAGCCCTGAACTTCCTCGGCCACCTCACAGGAATAGCAACCCAAACATCAAAATATGCAGAACAATGCAAAAACGCAGAACTTCTCGACACAAGAAAAACAACCCCGTGCCTGAGAACCCTCGAAAAATACGCAGTAAGATGTGGTGGCGGCAAAAATCACCGCATGGGCCTCTATGACATGATCCTAATAAAAGACAACCACATAAAAGCCGCAGGAAGCATAGAAAACGCACTAATGCTCGTAAGCAAACAAAACATAACCTCAAGCGGGGAGGGTGGGGGCTCGAGGACGGACACCACCAAACACAAATGGGGGAATATTTTATACCACAACAAAGAAATAGAACTGGAATGCAAAACACTAGACGAAATAAAAGAAGCCCTGAAAGCCAAAACCCCACCGGACATAATCATGCTGGACAACATGACAATACCCCAAATAAAAAAAGCAATAGCAATCATCAACAAAAAAACCAAAACAGAAATCTCAGGCGGAATCACCCTAAACAACATAAAACAAATAGACGCACTCAAACCGGACTACATATCCACAAGCAAAATCACAGTATCCGCCCCGCACCACGATTACTCAATGAACATAGAGATATGATACCATGCTAAAAATAGGACTGGTAGGCTGCGGAGCAATCGGAACAATACTCGCAAAATCCATAGACAAAAACCCAAAAGCACAAATAGTCGCCCTAAACGACATAGACGAAACAAAACCAGAAAACCTGAAAAACACCCTTCGCACATCCAATCCCAAAATCACCACAATAGACCAACTAACAGACGCATCAGACCTCATCATAGAATGCGCGCACAAAAACGCAGTAAAAAAAATAGCAACAACAGCCCTCAACAAAAAAAAAGACATACTGATAATGAGCGTAAGCGCCCTGATAGAAAACCCGGACCTATTTGAACTCGCAAAAAAAAACAACGCCACAATCCACATACCCTCAGGCGCAATCGCAGGAATAGACGCCCTAAAAGCAGGCCTGCAAAACAACATAAAATCAGTCACACTAACCACAACAAAACCCAAAGAAACCCTCAAGGCTGCCCCATACATAAAAGAAAACAAAATAAGCATAGAAAAAATCAAAGAAAAGACAACAATATTCGAAGGCAACGTATTTGAAGCAACCAAAGGCTTCCCCGAAAACATAAACATCTCAGCAACACTGGCACTCGCAGGCATAGGCCCGGAAAAAACAAAAGTAAAAATAATCGCAGACCCGGAATCAAAAACCAACATCCACGAACTAAAAATCATAGGCGACTTCGGCGAGATAACAACCATCACAAAAAACACACCATGCCCCGAAAACCCTAAAACAAGCTACCTCGCAGCCCTATCAGCAATAGCAAAAATAAAAGACATAACAGGATCCACAAAAATCGGAACGTGAGCACCATGAAAACCCTGGAAATAGACGAAAAAGCAGTAGAAAAAAAAATAACAGACTTCATAGAACAAAAAACAAAAGGATTCAACGGCATAGTAATCGGTCTCTCGGGAGGGATTGACTCCGCCCTCTGCGCAACACTCGCAACAAAAGCGCTCGGAAAAGACAAAGTACACGCACTCATGCTGCCATGCACAACCACAAGCGCACAGGACACAGAAGACGCAAAAGAACTCGCAGACCACCTCAAAATAAAACACAAGACAATCAACATCAAAGAAATCTACAACACAATAAAAGCCCACTCATTCACAGATGACAAAAAAGCACACGGAAACATAATGGCACGCATAAGGATGATACTCCTGCGCGACTATGCGCACTCAAAAAACCTCATCGTCCTCGGCACCGGCAACAAATCCGAACTCATGATCGGCTACTTCACAAAAAACGGCGACAGCGGCGTAGACATCCTGCCACTCGGCGACCTCTACAAAACACAAGTAAGAGCACTCGCAAAACACCAGGACATAGACAAAAAAATCATAGAAAAACCACCAAGCGCAGGTCTCTGGGAAGGCCAGACCGACGAAGACGAAATAGGCATCACCTACGAAACCCTGGACATAATTCTTTCATCACTTGAACAAAACATCCGAAAAGAAGATATATCAAAACAAGAAAACATAGACATAACCACAACCAACAAAATAAAACACCAGATAGAAAACTCAAAACACAAAACAGACCCGACACCATACCCGAAAGTGAGACAATGACACAAGCCATATTCATAGGACGATTCCAGCCATTCCACAAAGGGCACCTAAAAGCAGTCACAGACATCCTAAAAGAACATGACACAATCATCATCTGCATAGGCAGCGCACAGGAAGCCAGAACAGAACAAAACCCCCTATCATACAAACAAAGAAAAGAAATGATAACATACGCCATAAATGACGCAAACATCCCAAAAAAAAGATACAGTATCATAGCAATAACAGACATAAACAACGACGACCTGTGGGTCGGCCACGTCGGGAAACACTGCCCGAAATTCGACATAGTATACACAGGCAACCCCCACGTAAAAAAACTATTCAAAAGAAGCGGCTATAAAGTAAAAGACATAGCACAATACAAAGACATAAACTCAAGCACAATAAGAAAAAGAATTATACAAGACATGGAATGGAAAAAATACATACCAAACGCAGTCGCATACTATCTCGACGACATAGGCTTCGAAAAACTAATAAAAATGACAAAAAGCAGCAAGGAACTGACCGGCAAAAAGGAACACGACGAGACACATAACAAAAAATACAAAGAACCTAATATAAACATCTCAATAAAAAATCATGAAAATCCGGATTAGAATGAAGGATTTCCAAGCTTTTTATCGCATATAATTTACAACGATAAAAACCTCAAACCCCGAAAAGAAACACATAAGCCGCAATAATCAAAACAATAACCAGAACAACAATCTCCACAACCAGCTTATTACCCTTTATCTTATCTAAAACACCACCACCACTAACCGGAAGCGGCTGCTGCATCGAACGAGCACCACGATTCATCTCAGAAGCAACCTTATCAACAATTGATGCATCATACCCTTTGGACGCAAGCGCCTGCTTAACAGACTCTACCGAGTACCCACTACGAAGATTCTGTCTCACATAATTAGATATTTGCTTATCGACCATAATATTATCCTAGTCTTCCACATATATATATAGATTATAGAAATCAAAAAAACAAAAAAAGAGGGGGAAAACCCCAACTTATCAAATCATCGCTTTAAAAACCCGAAAATCTTCGAAATAAAAGAAGGACCCTTCGGTGCCGTCGGCGCCTGGTAATCAACACCAACAAGAGTCGCAGCCAGCCTCTTCAACTCAATCGAAGATGCTGAATTCGGCGCATAAGAAACAATCGGCGACTTCGCAGCAAGACTATCAAGCATAGTCTTATCTTCCGGAATCTTGGAAATCACAGGATACCCCAAGAGAGACTCAACATCAGAAACAGAAAGCTCTGACTTAGTTCCCTTCACCCGGTTCAGGACAACACCAAGAACATGCGTCCCCATCTCCTCAGCAAGCTTAATTGCCTTCAATGCATCTGTAACCGAAGGCAGTTCCGGATTCGTAACAACAAGCAACTCATCTGCAGACTCAATGCCCGCAACAGACTCGCGCCCAAGACCTGCCGCAGAATCAAGGAATACAACATCATGATCACCGACAAGGTCAAGAACAACCTTATTCAAATCCTTTGGATTCGTACTCTTCAGGTCCGCCATAGAAATACCGGCAGGAATCACTTTGAGACCGGATGGATGCACATATATTGCCTCATCAATGTAAGCCTCACCTTTCAGAACATCATGCAATGTCTTTGGATACAAAGGCACACCAAGATGAAAACCAAGATTAGGCGTTGTCAGATTAGTATCCATCACAAGCGCCCTCTGACCAAACTCCGTCAGTGAAGAACCTAAATTCGAAGTAACTGTTGTTTTACCTACACCGCCTTTTCCAGACGCAACCGCAATAACTCTTGTCAAAATATCACCCGCTTCTATTATATTTTTTCATATAGATTTCAAATATACCTATTATCATATATCGATATATCAAAACAAATATTAATACCTATTATTATACTACAATCCTTTATATGTTTAACCATTAACCAATAACATGGTATCCCATCTGTAACGATTAACCTGTAAAAAAAAGAGAGGTTGCATAACTATTGAGAATTATAAGTATGGCTATTGATTTTGATATCGTCAAACGGCTAACTTTTTATGGTTATGAATAAGCATGAATCACCCGAGGTTGATGATTTTGAGCATCAGCTCAAAAGCTTCGAACGCCAGTGAGATGATTTTGAGCATCAACTCAAAAGCCTATATGAGAATCCGCATACAATTGAAATATTAGCAGATTCACTATATTTTGGCTGAAAATCACTAAACGATGTCAGCAACTCTCTTGAACATGACTTGCGCAACAGCACCAAAAAAACAAAAACACCACAACATTTAAATAAATCACCCAACATAAAGACTAAATTAGTTTGATTGAAAGCACGGTAATCATATGAAAGACACAACAGGATACAAAAGACAAAAAACAAAAGAACTTGATTTCTCCAGATACAATCCTATCATTAGTGTTGCAGGCGTACTTCTAATTATTCTAAGCGTGTTGCTATAACTATGCATCGGCTTTCAACACAAAAAACAACCACCAAGAAAGTACGATGCCATCAAATAAAACTATATAGTCCAATGACTTAAGCGCACAGTTAATTATTAACAAAATATCCACACAGGCGGAAAAAAATGAGCATGACAATCACAGAAAAAATCCTCAAGCACCATTCAGGAAATGAAAAAGTAGTCCCAGGACAACTGATAAACGCAAAAATAGACATAATACTCGCACACGACATAACCACCCCTGCCGCAATCAGCATGCTAAAAGAGCACAACATAGACAAAGTCTTCGACCCAAAAAAAATAATAGTAACCCCCGACCACTTCGTCCCAAACAAAGACATAAAATCAGCACAACTCGCAAAACGCCT
This sequence comes from Candidatus Nanohalarchaeota archaeon, assembly GCA_030635525.1. Classification (GTDB taxonomy): domain Archaea; phylum EX4484-52; class EX4484-52; order EX4484-52; family B79-G9; genus B79-G9. Next base: position 6,442 of record DAOVYR010000022.1, read on the forward strand.
GAGAGAATGGGTATCTCGCCACAACATAGAAAACTACTATGAAATCGGCCGCCACGGCGTATGCCACGCAATACTTCCCGAGCAGGGCCACGTACTGCCCGGAACAACAATAGTATGCGGCGACTCTCACACATGCACCCACGGCGCACTCGGCGCATTCGCAACAGGCATCGGCTCAACAGACCTCGCAGCAAGCATAGCGACAGGCGAACTATGGTTCAAAGTACCTCACTCAATAAAGTTCCAGCTCGACGGAAAGCTCCAGAAAGGAGTCTACTCAAAAGACATAATCCTGAACATAATAAAAGACATAGGCGTAGACGGCGCACTCTACAAGGCAATGGAATTCAAAGGCCCAACAATAGATTCACTCTCAATAGAGGCCCGCATGACAATAACCAACATGGCAATAGAAGCAGGCGCAAAAACAGGCATAATAGAACCGGACCAAAAGACAATCGACTACCTAAAAGACCGGACATCCGCCAAATACCAGATAGTAAAATCCGACCCCGACGCAACCTACGAAAAGACATTACATTATGACGCATCCGAAATAGTACCAACAGTAGCAATACCCAACCTCCCATCAAACAGCAGACCCGCAAAAGACCTTGAAAAACAAAACATCTCACTTGACCAGGTCTACATTGGCTCATGCACAAACGGAAGGATAGAAGACCTAAGAATTGCAGCCCAGATCCTGAAAGGCAGCAAAACAAAAAAAGGCACAAGACTCATAATAGTCCCCGCAACCACAGGAATCTGGATGCAGGCAAAAGATGAAGGTCTATTCGACATATTCAACGAGGCACACGCAGCCATCTCAACCCCCACATGCGGCGCATGCCTGGGCGGACACATGGGCGTCCTCGCAAAAGGCGAAACATGCCTCTCAACAACAAACCGCAACTTCACAGGAAGAATGGGCCATCCAGAAAGCAAAGTATACCTTGCAAGCCCTGCAACAGCAGCCGCAAGCGCAATCGAAGGCAAGATCACAGACCCCACAGAGTACATATAATATAATAGAATGTATAATCAGCAATTTAATGATTACATGCTCAAGCAAAACGAACAAGTGACCTAAAGCGAAACGCTTTACGGTCGCTCTAATGATCAACCTTTTACAAGGTTGGGTGATTAAAATGATACAAAAAGCAAAAGCGCACGTATACAAACGCGACCACATAAACACAGACGAGATAATACCCGCGCAGTACCTGAACACAGACAACGAAAAAGAACTGGCAGAACACGCCATGGAAGACATCGACCCGGACTTCACAACCAGAGTCCGGCCAGGAGACATAATAATCGCAAAAAAAGACTTCGGCTGCGGCTCATCAAGAGAACACGCAATATGGTCACTGAGAGGCGCAGGCATAAAAGCAGTCATAGCAGAAACATTCGCAAGAATATACTACCGAAACTCAATAAACAACGGCCTCCTCGCAATAGAATGCAAAGGCGCAGCAGACCACGTAAAAACAGGCGACGAAATAGAGATAAACCTCGAAACCGGCAAAATAACCAACACAACAACAGGAAAAACCCTCGAATTCGCCCCCATCCCAAAATTCGCCCTCGACATAATCGCATCAAAAGGACTCCTGAACTACATAAAACAAAAGAGGACATAACATGAACCAAAACAAAAAAACAGAAGTAAAAGTATGTCCAGAATGCAACAGCACAGACATAAAAGAAAAAGGCAATCTAATCGTTGCAGGCAACATATATCGCTGCAACAATTGCGGGCATACAGGAGTACTTTTCCCTGTAATGGCATGGGAAGACGCAAAAAAACTAAAAGTAAAAACAAGTGAATAATTATGTCTTTGAATATAATATACACTCATTAAAAACAGGAAGTGACAACAATGACAACCCACAAGATAGCAGTAATGGAAGGAGACGGCATAGGCCCTGAAATAATCCGCGAAGGCATAAAAGTAATAGACAAAGTATCAGAACTCCACAACTTCGAAATCAAATGGACAAAATACCCTCATGGCGCAGACCACTACCTCAAAACAAAAGAACTCATAAGCGAAGACACCCTAAACGAGATAAAATCAACATCAGATTCAATCTATCTGGGCGCACTAGGCGACCCGCGCATTAAGCCCGGCATACTCGAAAAAGGAATACTCCTGAAAACCAGATTCTACTTCGACCAGTTCGTAAACCTCAGGCCCATAAAACTCCTCGAAGGCGCAGACTGCCCACTAAAAAACAAAGGTCCTAAAGACATAGACTTCACAGTCATCCGCGAGAACACAGAAGACTTCTACGTGGGAATAGGAAACAGGGCAACTATTGGAACCACAAGACAGGAACTGGAAGTCATCCGGAGCTTATACTCAGTCAAATTCGGCCTCGACATAGAGACAGAAGGCTCAGAAATAGCATACCAGATCGGCGTCCTAAGCCAGAAAGGCTCCGAGCGCGTCATACGCTACGCATTCGAACTCGCAAAGAAACGCGGCGACACACGTGTCACAGCAGTAGACAAAGCAAACGTGCTAAGCGACGTCTACAACTACTGGCGCGAAATAGTAGAAAACATATCAACAGGATATCCAAACATAGAGCACGAATTCAACTACGTTGACGCCATAACAATGTGGTTCGTAAAAACCCCGGAACATTATCAGACCGTAGTCACCCCAAACATGTTCGGAGACATAATAACAGACCTTGGAGCAATGATACAGGGCGGTCTCGGCCTCGCCCCAGGCGGAAACATCAACCCAAACGGCATCTCAATGTTCGAGCCCATCCACGGCTCAGCCCCGAAATACAAAGGACTGAACGTAGCAAACCCGCTTGCAACAATCTGGGCAGGCGCAATGATGCTAGATGAACTAGGCGAAAAAAAATCCAGTAACCTAATAGTAAACTCAATAGAACACTTGGTAAAACAAAAAAAAGTCCTCACAAAAGACATGAGCGGCAGAGCAAAAACAAGCGAAGTAGGCGACGAACTAGTAAAGATAGTGAATGAGTTGAACAACAAGTGACCGTTTATCTACCTGAACAGACAAGTGACCTAAAGCGAAGCTTTACGGTCGCTCTAATGATCAACCTTTTATAAGGTTGTAACAGAACTAAACAAATAGCGCACTCAATCACCATATAAACACGGTGAACACATGAAAGGCTCAGAAAAAATCCTAAAAACCCTGATGGACCATGGCATCAACGAAAGCTTCGGC
>DAOVYR010000058.1 GCA_030635525.1 Candidatus Nanohalarchaeota archaeon
AAACTGGATAGTTTAGTCGAGGGCGGCTTTCCAAAAGGAGCGATTATTTTGATAACAGGACCGCCGGGTTCTGGAAAAACCATTTTTGGTCTCGAATATATATATAATGGTGCAACATTACACGATGATAAAGGTTCTTTTATTTCTTTTGAAATGCCCCGGGATGAAATTTATCTACAATCAAACCAAATGGGGTGGGATCTAAAAGATGTTGACAATATGATAGATGTTATCTTTGTAAAGAGCATGTATCAAATGACTGGATCGGCAATTTTAGAGCCGTTAATAAAGAAGATAAAGGAGAGTGGCTCAAAAAGGGTTGTATTCGATTCTTCAAATTCTTTTATTGATTTTTTTATACCAAAAACTTTAAAATCTCAGCCTCATCTTGGAAACGCAGGATATAATACAGTAGTCAGATATGCGGCTTTTTATTTGATTGAAGAGTTAAGGAAGTTAGATGCCACAATTATTTTGATTTCTAACTCCTGTCCAGATAAAGATAGTGGAAGCTACAGCTATGATGGTGTTTCTGATTACCTATGTGATGGAATTATCAATCTTAATTATCTCAATATGGGTGGCGAGCAATTAATGAGTCTAGAAATACCAAAGATGAGACTTACAGCTCAAGAGAAGGATTTGATTACCTATGAAATAACTAACAAAGGGATTATAATACAGAGCAAAACGAGTTAGACAAGTTAAAACTAGAGAGGGGTTATTCAAAATCCCCGAGAATATATCTACATGATTCTACAAATTCCAATTTAGCAAAGGAATTAAGTATTTGAATGTTTTCGATGCGTTTAGGGGGCTAATCAAATGGCAAACTTAAAAGATGATTTTGTTCGGCTTTATGTTAAAAGATTCATTATGCCACGTGCTTTGATATTTGATAAACCTGGTTTTGTTGATTTCAAAATTTCTGGAAAGACAACAATCTTTCTTAGACAGATTCTAGTTCCTGAATTATTTTTTGTTGATTTTGAGCAAAAAATAGTTGAAGAATTCGGCAATGCAGGTAAAGAAGTTATGTATTCTATTGGCAAGAAATTCGGGTACAGTTTTGCCCAAAATGGTAAATTTGAAAATATAAAGGATCATCCTGGCAAAAAAATAAAAGACTGGGTTGTGATTGCGAACAAATTTATTGAAGGCACTTATGCGAGTAAAATATCAGAAACAATTGATGTTGAGCAGAAGATTGTCGATTATGAGTTGGAAAATTTTGCTGTTTGCAGAAAACTGGGCTACGATCACTTTTTTGCAACAGGAGGAGCTGCCGGTTTAATCGCATGGATTTTGCAAGATAAAAACATTGAAGGAATGCTTTATGATAGCAGATTTATCAAAGGTACCCACTTCTGCAAAGTCAAATGTGCCCCCCCGAAAATTTTATCAAAAGAGTTTAATGAAGAAATTTTTTGTGAAACAAACCTTGATGGCTTGGCAAATGATATGTTGGTATATCAAATGTTCAATAAAGAAACAGACATAGAAAATAAAAAATCTTTCCAAAATTTCCTTAATGCAAAAATATTTAATTATTCTAATGGAATTATTATGTATAAACAAACAGAGCGTTTCTTTTTAATGGAAGTAAGCGGGATGTTTTTGCTTGAAATGGGATTAACGAATAATAGAATGAAACAAATAATGTTTGATTCGGCATTTTCCACCGGTCAAAAATTGTTTGGGAAAATTGATTCGAGTAATTTGATGGGAATAATGGATATATTGGCTGCATTAGGCTGGGGAGAAGTGCGTATTTTGCAATCTGTGGGAGACATAAAAGTTCTAATAAGCCATTTCCCTTGGACAAAACACTACAAAGACATAAATTTTTTACTCATCCGGGGTATTCTTTCAGGGATTTTTTCAAATAGGTGCGGGAAAAAGATTATTTTTAAAAAACCAAAAATCGATATTTCAAAAGGCCATTTAGCACTTCTTTTTAACTCGGGTGATTAATTGATACATATTGGAAGCGTGGAAAGAAAGATGTATTCGTTGCGTGAAGAGCATCCTTTGGTAATTCCACAATTAGATTCGAAAAATATTGGAGCCAATAATTTCTATAATATTCTGAAACAAATATCCGGGTTTGGGTTGAATCATATCGCAATTGGCAGCAGTTTGGTTTCTCCAGAGTTGTTACGTCAATTTCTTGATATTGCAGTTAAAGATTTTGGTTTTTCCGTTGTGACCTATCCAACAAACAGCTCAGTCTGCTATCTAAAAGGAACTCGCAACAAAACAGCAATATACTGGATGAGCGTCTTGAACGCAGAGAATCCTTTTTATTTAAAAGATGTCCTGATAATGAATTCCTCCTCTTTTATGCATAATGAGTTTGAGCCAATTCCTACAGCTTATGTTTTCGACGACCGAGGAGAATTAAAAACTTCCAACTGGCTTTCGCGAGCCTTTCCAGTGCCAAGAGATAAGCCAGACGTCAGTCTGGCAGTTGCTCTTGCAGCCCAATATTTAGGTATGCGAATTTACATAATGGCAGGGGGTTCTGGCTGCAAGTTAATCCCGCCTGTTTCGCATTTAGATTTACTGGCAAAAAAAACCAACCTTTTTTTGATTCCAACAAGCGGTATTGTTACTAAGTCCAATGCAGAGACTATGTTCAAGCATCATGCAGATGCCATACATATCGGAAACCTACTGGAAAATGCTAAGGGTATGAAAATTCTCGGAAAAATGGTTGATGTATCGAAAAAATATCCCGGCAAACATTTTTTATGACACGAGGAATGTGATATGTATTATGCGAAAAAAAAAGCCGCCTTTTTTGACATTGACGGAACTCTAATAAACGGGTTTATTATCTGTGATTTTCCAGAGTACCTTGTCAAAAAAGGCTTTTTTGACCCAGAAGCACACAAAAATATACAGACGCTACTTCTAGAGTATAAAAATGGAGAAATTGAACCCACAGTTGCATCACATGAAATACCAATAGAATATGCACTTGGGTTAAAAGGGCAAAACAAAGAAAAAATAGGGGTTTTAGCAGCTCGTTTTATGTCTGAATACAAAAATAATGTTTTTCAATATTCAAAACAATTGGTGAATTTAATGAACAAAAACGGTTTTATGACAATCGGGATGAGTGGATCTCCGATTGAAGTCATAGAGGAACTTGATTTTCTTGGTTTCAAGAAATTATACGGTAGCGAAATGTCTACAACCTCAGGAACATATGATGGAAACATCAAGACAAATTTGGTAATTCTAGAAAATAAAAAAAAACTATTCCAGAGTTTAATCAGGATATACAACATCGACCTTAAATCTTCATTCGGATTCGGTGATACGGAGTATGACTTACCTGTGCTGACGAATGTGTTTTATCCCATTGCAGTTAATCCAAACAAAAAACTAAGGATAATCGCCGAACAAAAAAACTGGTTAATAGGCGACAACAAAAGTGTTTTTCAAACGCTAAAGGCATTCCGCCGACCTATTTGACCGGCGATTGTTGACAAAATCGTCGCACATTAATTAAAATCCATAACAAATACCCACATTATTATTGGGTGCGATAGAATATATTGTTTTGTATGGGGGGTTATTAAAAACGCTCTATCTTTATTTATAGCAAAACTACATAAAGGATTTTTGCGTATAATAGACTGTGGTTGTATGGATGAAATTGATTTTGAGGGTCTTGGAAAAGTTGTGAAGAAGAGCAAGGATGGGAGTGCTACTTTTATTGAGGTGGATGCCCCTGATCTTAGAAGAGTTCTGACTAAGCTTCGCCTGTCGGGTGTTAAGAGACTGATGACTATAACAGGAGTAGATAATGGGCGTGAGATTGAGGTTATTTATCATTTTGATGCAAATTATCATATCGTTAATGTTAAAATAAGGATTGGGCGTGAGGATTCTAAGGTTGAGTCCATCACCACTATTTTTTCGGGTGCAAAGCTGTTTGAGAGGGAGTTAGCTGAGATGCTTGATGTTCGCATAGAGGGGAATAGGGAGCCTCAGAATGTGTTTTTGTGTGAGGGATCGCCGAGGGCGCCGCTCAGGAAGAAGGATGATGTTGAGATGAAAGAGAAAGGGAATGATTGATATGAAGAAGACTACTACGATTCCAATAGGCCCGCAGCATCCTGCGCTGATTGAGCCTGAGTACCTTAAGGTCTCGGTTGACGGGGAGACGATTGTGGATGTTGATATTCAGCTTGGGTATATTCATCGCGGTATTGAGCGGCTTATGCAGGACAGGAATTATGTGCAGAATATTTTTGTCGCGGAGAGGATGTGCGGGATTTGTTCCGGGGCGCATACTGTTACGTATTCGATGGCTGTCGAGAATCTGATTGGTGATGTTGAGGTTCCTCTGCGGGCTAAGTATATCAGGACTATTATTCTTGAGCTTGAGCGGCTGCATTCGCATCTTCTTTGGGCGGGTGTTGCGGGTTATGAGATCGGGATCGATACTGTTTTTATGAGTGCGTGGAAGGACCGCGAGTATGTTATGGATCTGCTTGAGCAGATTAGCGGGAACAGGGTTAATTACGGGATGAGTACTATTGGCGGAGTTCGCCGGGATGTTTCTTCTGAGATTATAACAAAAATTGAGAAGGTTATGGATGTTGTCTCTAAACGGGCGGATTATTATGCTGATGTGTTTTTGAATGATAAGGTCATCGTTGCAAGGACCGAGGGGATAGGTAAGCTTGACCGCGCTGATGCAGAGAAGTTTTCGGCTGTGGGTCCTACGCTTCGGGCGTGCGGATTTGATTATGATATCAGGAAGGAGGGTTATGCTGCTTACGGGGATGTTGAGTGGGAGCCGGTTGTTGCCAAGAATGGGGATGTGCAGGCTAAGGCGATTGTGAGGCTGGGGGAGGTGAAGGTGTCTGCGTCTATTATCAGGCAGTGTGTTTCGAAGATGCCTAAAGGAGATATAAGGGTGAAGGTTGCACCTAATGTTTCTGAAAATGAGGCTGTGGCGCGGATTGAGGCGCCGAGGGGTGAGCTTTTTTATTATGCGCGGTCTAACGGGAGTGATAAGCCGGAGCGCGTGAGGATAAGGACGCCTACTTATTCTAATATTCTTACGCTGAAGCCTACGTTGATTGGGCAGCAGCTTGCGGATCTGCCGATTATTGTTGCGGCGATTGATCCCTGCTTCGCGTGTACTGACAGGGTTGCGCTGGTTGATGTCAATAAGGGGGATGAGAAGGTTGTTGACGGGAGTTATTTCAGGAAGATTGATAGGGGATGAATTTTGATTGTCGGGTTATACTATAGTATTGAATCGAAAATCATGAGAATTATGGGTAAATTGAGGCATTCACAAGCTTTTTGATTCTCGGGTCATACAATATATTGAATCAAAAATCATTGAAATTAAAGATAAATTTGGGAATTTCCAAGCTTTTTGATTCTCGGGTCATACAATATATTGAATCAAAAACATATATACTGGCTTTGACTATAGTTTAGTTATGTTTATGCCTATGTTGTTTGAGATTCTTGTTTACCCGGGGCTTTTGTTTATTTTAGTTGTCAGTCTTATGTATTCCGGGATTTTGCGCAAGCTTGCGGCGCGGATGCAGAATCGGATGGGTCCGCCGATTGTGCAGCCGGTGTATGATGTTATCAAGTGGTTTTCAAAGGAGAGTATTGTGCCGGATGAGGCGCGGGCGGGCTATAATATGTGGCCTGTTGTCGGGGTTGTGGCTGCTTTTGTTGCAGGGCTTATGGTTCCTATGGGAGGGGCTGCTGTGCTGGATGGAGCCGGTGGCATTATTTTGCTTATTTATTTTCTTGCGCTTTCGTCGGCTGCTGTTTATATGGCGGGGTTTTCGTCTTCTAACCCGTTTGGGGTTATGGGGGCTATCAGGGGGATTACGCAGATGATTGCTTATGAGGTTCCGTTTATTGTCTCGATCCTTGTCCCGATTATTGCGCTTATGGGGCTTGGTGGTGTGGATTATCTTAGTGTGAGTGCTATCAATGGTTTCCAGGTGAATAATGTGTGGCTGATACAGTTGTATCCGCTTGCAGGGGTTGTTTTTCTTTTGACGCTTGTTGGGAAGATTGAGATGCCGCCGTTTCATACGCCGGGGGCTCACCAGGAGCTTGTGGGGGGGTATAGTGCTGAGTATAGTGGTGCCGGGCTTGGGATGATTGAGGTCGTGCATATCATCAAGGGGTTTGTTGTTATGGGTCTTGCTGTTGCATTGTTTCTTGGGGGGGCGGGTACGCTTCCTGTGTTTATTGCGAAGACTTTTGGGTTTTTGGTTGTTTTGACTGTCCTTAGGGTTGTTATGGCGCGACTCCGGATTGACCATATCCTTGAGTTTTACTGGCTGCTTGCGATTGTTGCAGGTGTTGATTTAATCCGGGTTATTCTTGTTCCCGCGGGATTGTAGGTTATGATTATGAAGCTGACTATTGAATGTGTGAAAAATGTTTTGAAGAAGCCGTTTACGCAGAAGTATCCAAAGGAGAGGCCGGATGTTCCTTCCGGACTTCGCGGGAAGCATGTGTATGATAAGGAGAAGTGTGTGTATTGCGGGTTGTGTGCGCGGTATTGCCCGTCGAATGCAATCAGTGTTGACCGTGAGAAGAAGGAGTGGAGTGTGGATATCGGTAAGTGCCTTTTTTGCGAGCAGTGCGCTGAGGTGTGCCCTACCAAGTGTCTTGTGCTTGGGACTGATTTTGAGATTGCTGAGGTTGATAAGGACAGGTTTGTTTTCAGGGGATGAAGAAGATGATTGACAGGTTAAGGAAGATGAAGCGTGAGCATCAGGTGATTTTTGCTGTTGTCATTGGGTTTGCGGTTATTTCGTTCTGGAGGGGTGTGTGGGGACTTCTTGATTTGTATTTGTTTTTCTGATAATTTGGAGTTGAGTTTTTGGAGTTCTATTGTTATTGGTCTTGGGGTTCTTGTTGGGACTCATTATGTGACGAGGGAACTGGTTTAGGATAGAAAATTAATTGACATACTTAAAAGGCTTTTTGGAGTAGTTTTTAAATTATTTTCTGGTCAACATAAAAATGGAATATCCAATTTCAAATATTGCACCAATTGTTGTAATATATATTAACCAGGATGCCCCGCTCAAAG
>DAOVYR010000009.1 GCA_030635525.1 Candidatus Nanohalarchaeota archaeon
CTAAGTGAATGCTTTTGATATCCAGTCGCCGGCGTAATGTGTCAGGATTATGACTATTAGTGCGATTATCAGGTGCTCTCCAATGACTTTCCAGGGTTTTGCTTTTTGTTCTCTGGCTAGGCTGTAGCTGAGGATGCTTAGTACTGACAGTCCCCAGATTACGCTTACTATGATTGCTGTGTCGAGTTCGAGCAGTATCAGGGGAATGATGAATGTCAGTGCGAAAAGGAATTTTGATAAGAAGGTCGCTATTGTCGATTGCCATATCTCTTTTGTTGTGTGCGTGTTTTCTGATTCTTCGGAGATGTGGATGCCCAGGGCGTCTGAGAATGCGTCTGCAATCGCTATTGTCAGTATGCCGCCGAGTACTACGAGTTTTGAGTGGGTGCCTGAGTATAGTCCTATCATCAGTCCCAGTGTCGTGATTATGCCGGATGTCAGACCGAAACATAGCCCTATTTTCATTGAATGGTTCATTGTTGTTTTTTGTTTTTTTGTTTTAATATATTTTGTTTCTATAGATGATGTATAGAATATAGATGATTATTCCTGTGATGAGGGCTGTCAGTGCCCATTTTTTGTCTGTTCCAAGGGCTATGGGGATAGGGCCTATGAAGATTACTGCTGCGCCGCCGGATTTTACGTCGGTTGATTGTATTGCGCTGATTATGAGGAAGATTATGCCTGCAAAGATAAGGAGTATGCCGATTGTTGCAAGAGGAGTTTCCATGTGTTTTTGTTGGATTCTGGGGTTTTTATTTGTTGTTCTTAGGGAGATGTCCACCATCGACGTGAGGCCATCCCACGCCGGGATCCCAAAATTCTTTCGTTTTTTGAGGCGCTTGAGGCTCTTCGAGATCCGTTAAGTTTGTATACTCTGTATTGTTTAAGGTAATAGTTACTCCAGTACCCCCCGGTCCAGTTACTTCAGGTGTAAGTGTACCTTCTGGCGCTATTAGTTGTTTGAGATCCTCGATTTCTGAGTAAAGTGACTTTATTTCTTGTCCAATAATTTCAGGTGTAAGTGTACTTTGTGGCGCTATTTCTGAAGCTATGTCTGGTGTAGATTTTGCGACATCTTCTAGGCGGATTGGTCTATCCGTTTCAAATGGAGGACAATTATTATTGCTTGGTTGACTTGCCAGCGAACGAAAATCCGATTTTAAGTCGTGAAAGGTCATTTTTGCTGAGCCACATACATCTCCGTTTCCGCATTTTTCATTACAAGCACGGATACGGTCATAGATGTTTAGATACTCCGCCTTAAGCTTATCCATATCACTTTTTTTAAGTAAATAATCTAATAGCTGTTGTGCGGCCATACAGTCAGGAGTTATACCCTCGACAGGTATGCATTTATTACAGTAGCCTTCAACACTTTCAATTATTGCTATCTGCATTTCAGGTGTCAAAAGTGTGTCTGAATCTTTTAGATATGATAATCCATATATTTGAGGGTCTTCTTTTCTGTAAAGTGCGTCACGATGCGCTTTCATTTTATCACTCCCCATTTTTTGTTTTATCTTTTACCTCTCGTCTTATTTTATTTCCTATCTATCCTTTTTTATGTCCGTATTTCTTTAATGCATATTCCCACTATGTGGCATTTACCTGCCTATATATGTGTGTTACATCTTTTGCGTGACAATTAACCTAAATATATGTACGCGAACATATTTAAAGCTATTGTTTTTTGTTATGATTCAGTGGTGTTTTATGCGCTTTTGTGAAAAAGAGATTTTGCACGGCATTGCATTTTGCTACCCGCATAAAAGCGACCACTCAGGCATTTTTGTCATAAATCCCTAATTTCTACAAAAACACCTACTCTCCTATCTTCTTGCTCTCATTTCGACAAAATAGACATAGCTATCGCTAACAACGAATACATTATGTGACAAAAGAACTCTTCTTCCTGAGCAACATCTTGAGGAGCTACATCAATATTTGTCACCAGAAGGAACCGGTTTATATCTATTATTTTTTGCGATAAGATTGTAGCATATCAATAATCATACATTACTCACATGCCTTATTTATACGCGAGTATTGCAGCTTTGACAATATTATCAAGCTCATCAGAGGAGAGCTGTCCATCATCTGAAAATTCTTTGAATTCTTTGGCTTCACTTATCTTCTTGTCGAGAGCATCAATCATATCGTTAAAATAAATGATATCTTTTATTGTTTCTCTTAAAGCACTTTCATTGAACAGCGGACCGCCGGGAACAGGATTATCAGAAGAAGGTGAGCCAATTTCATTCTTATAAATTGCTTGGCGAGACATAAGCGTGTGATCGCCCAAATATTTCTCAACTAAAGACATGCCTGATTCTTTTGCGTATTCATGCAAAGCTTCACTATCAAACATTTTATAATTATCCACTTTATCTACGAAATTGCCTGTATTAATTATGGCTCCATGGAAAGGTAAAACATCATCGTCTGGTTTAGGACCGAAAATATCTCTTTTGACAGATTTCAGATCGCTGGGCACCTCGTGCTTAAAAAATATATGGGCTATATCCCTTTGCTCACCCTCTTTATACAGATGCGTTCTATATCCCGGAGAAGTCCATGACTCGGTGCCACCACCCCTGTATTGCAAGCCACACTGTCGTATGACCTTATCAATCTGCCTTTTGGACAGATACTGTATTGATTCATCCTTTATTGGTTTGCCCATACAATTCAATTAGCATAAACATTTATATTATTTTGTAATTGTTCGGTAATAAAAATATGCACTCTACACAGACATAAGACATAACAAAAAATATTCTATCCTCTATCCGGAAATCCAGAAAGCAGGTATCTAAGCATATATTTAATAAAGGTATCATAATACAAGTATAATAAAAAATACTATCATCAGGTGTGCAGATTGACCGATAAAAGAGGAAAAGAAAAAAAAGATATACACTGGGCAGACAATATTGCAGAGACCGTGCGCTCGCGCGCCCAAGTTGATCCAATACTTAAAAAGACAGTTAAAGAGAGAGGATATATCGTCTATGACGAGAAGACGCCTTCTGGGAAGATACATATCGGCGCCGGAAGAGGATGGGTCATTCATGACTGCATTGCAAAGGCTATGCGCGATAAAGGAATGAAAGCAAAATTCATACTATCATCAGATGATACAGACCCGTTTGACAAGATGAACAAAGACCTTCCTCCGGGGTACAAAAAGTATCTGGGGATGCCTTTTCGAAATATCCCTTCGCCTGTCAAGGGGTATGAGAGTTTTGCTGATTATTATTTTTCTGAATGTGTAGAGAAGTTTGAGGAGTTCGGGATCGAGGCTGAGATACAGAGTACCGGCAAGGCTTATGACAAGGGATTGTTTAACAGGACCATTAAGATTGCGCTTGATAATGCTGATAAGATTCAGGAGATATACGGCAGGTTTTCGCGGAAGGGGTCTGTCGGAACCAAACGGCTTCCGTTCAACCCGATATGTGAAAAATGCGGCAAGATAGGCACAACTTATGCTTACGCGTGGGATCCTGTGCGCGAGGTTGTGAAGTACCGGTGCGAAGCGAATCTTGTGGACTGGGCGAAAGGATGCGGTTATGAGGGCGAGGTCAGCCCTTATGATGGCCGGGGTAAGTTTCCGTGGAAGGTGGAGTGGGCTGCCAAGTGGCCGACAATCGGTGTTTCGGTTGAGACTGCGGGAAAAGATCATTTTACTTATGGAGGATCGAGGAGCGTGGCTATTGCTATCAGTGATGAGGTGTTTGATTATCCGCCGCCGTATCCTTCGACGAGGAAAGATATAGGGAAAGCGTATGAGTTCTTTACAATAGGCGGGAAGAAAATGAGTACGTCAAAGGGCAGGGGTGTCAGTTTTGCCGGTATGACTGACTATGCGCCTGCAAGTCTTCTTCGGTATCTTCTTGTAAAGACGCGGCCTCATGCTGTGATTGATTTTGATCCTGTGGGGACCAATAAGGTTGTATTGCTTTATGAGGCTTATGACAGGACTGAGCGCATATTCTACAACAAGGAGCATGTCTCCAATGAAAAAGAGGCGCAGCATGAAAAGAGGGTGTATGAGCTGTCACATGTGGGGGGTCCGGTCAGGAAGACGCAGCCGATCCAGATACCGTTTACTTATGCTGCGGCGCTTGTGCAGATTGCAGGGGATGCGGATGCTGCGATGGGTGCGCTTGTGCGTACAGGACATGTCGGGAAGTCTGTATCTGCTGCTGACAGGAAGTATATAATTGAGCGCCTGGCGTATGCGGGGAAATGGGTGGAGGAGTTTGCGCCTGATGATTATAAGTTCATTGTGAATAAGTCGGTTCTAAAGGAGTCGAGGGTTAAGCTTTCGGATGTTGAGGTTTCGGCGCTTTTGATGTTCAAGGAGAAGTTGCTTAAGAGGAGAGAATACACAGAAGAAGAGTGCATGGAAATTATCAAGGGAGCTGTAGGTGAGTCTGGTGTTTTGCCGAGGATGTTTTACAGGGCAGCTTATCTTGCTCTTTTGAATAAGGAACACGGGCCGAAACTGACATCACTTATAAAAATGATTGGCCAAAAGGAGACTGCTTTGATACTTGGTACACTGGAAAAGTGATATTATGGGTAAAAAGACACTTGTCATTAAGTTTGGAGGCACTTCTGTCGCGGACAAGAGTGCGCTTCTTAATGTGGTTAAGATTGTCAAGAGCCATAAGGACTGTAAGTTGTGTGTTGTCCTTTCTGCGATAGGAAACACTGCGAAATATGGGAAGGTCACTGATGCGCTTATAGATATGAGGAATTCGGGTGATAAGAAGATTCTTCATGAATTGAGGATGCGACACTTAGGTATTATCGATGAGTGCATCAAGGGCAAGAAATGCAGGGAAGATGCCAAAAGTGAAATTAAGCGCATCATTGGTGAAATTGATGGGTGTATTGAGGTTCCGGTTTGCCCTCTTGAGTGTTTCGGTGAAAGGATGTCTGTGCAGGTGATGTACTATCTGCTAAAGGATAAGGGGATTGATGTTTCTTATGTGGATGCCTGTGATGTTGTGCATTTTATTAATGGGAATCCGTATTTCCAGAAGATAATAGATTCATCGGAATTGATAAAGAGGAAGATGAAGGCAGACAGTGTTGTGATAACCGAGGGTTTTATTGCAAATGAGATGGGGAAAATGACTTGCATGAACCGCGGGGGGTCTGACCAGACTGCCACCCTTATTGGTGAGGCAATAGGCGCAGATGAAGTTATTATATACAGTGACAGGGACGGCATACTCACTGCTGACCCGCGGGTTGTGAAGGATGCGAGGACAGTGGATGAGATATCTTATTCTGAAGCAGAAGAGATGGCTGGCCATGGGGTGAAGATAATCTATCCGAAGATTCTTGAGCCTCTTAAGGGTTCGAGTATACCTGTTGTTATTAAAAATACGTTCAGACCAGAGCATAAGGGTACGAGGATTGTGCCTCTTGCGAAGAATAAGGGTGTGAAGTGTATCACTATGGTTGAGCAGCAACACATATCCATACACAATTCTTCAATGATCGGGACTGAGGGTTTTCTTGCAAAGGTGTTTGCAAATATTGAGAGTGATGTGGATGTTGTTATATCCGGTAATCCGATTATAGGCTATACGACATCCGGTGGTGTGAAGCATGGAGATGATCTTTCGGAGTTTGGGGATATAAGGCAGCAGAGCGTGCATACTATTGCAATTGTCGGTGAGGATGTTGAGAATAATCCGAATGTGTTGAGCAAAATATCAAAGTGCCTTGCAGATGTGAATCTTGAGATTGAGTTTATATCGCACGACAGGCAAAGTGCTGCAATATACTTCGGGATAAAGGAAAACGACAGGACTGATGTTCTTTTGAATATGCTTCATAAGGCGTTGATTGAGTGAATGCGTTATCTGTTATGCTTCGCTTACTTGTATAACTGGATATTTTTTGGTTTTTTTTGAGAACTTTTGTCTTTATCTTCACTTTTTCTGCTTTTAATGAAAAGATAGACAAGCAATATGATTGTAATAGTTACAACCACGAAAATGGGATAACTGTAACTTTGTAGATATGCCCCTGTCGGAGTAACCAGATTATTTGGTTCGGAGTCTGTCTCATTCTTAATATTCCTTATGATTCTTGGACGCTTTGTATTATTCAATTCCCCTTGTTGCATGTATTCAAGTTCACTTAGATTTTCCTGTATTGAAGTGTTGTCCATTGTATATGTAGGTATGTCGTTTTGTTCTATCTCTACAGGTATATCATCAATAGATTCATTAAAGGTGATATTTAGATCCTTGGGTGCGAATACTGTTCGAGAACCTGAACTACTTCCAGAATAACAGTCGCAGTCAAGATTGCAGCTTGAACATGTTTCTCCTGAATCACAATGGGTGTCACCGCAATATGTATTCTGAGACCTGCAGGTGCCATGCACGCAATAACCTCCGATGCATTCAAGTGCATTCGAGCATGATCCACCATCCGGTATTTTCCCGCCAACTCCATAAGTGCTGAAATGGCTTACATTGGCCCAGACATAGCCTGCTGTTGTGTTGACGCCAGCACCATAGACCCAATCCATTGACTCAAGAAGTTTGACCCATTCAGAATTTGATTCATTGAACCAATAGACTGCAAGGCTGCTTTCATCAATATCAAGTTCCTCTTTTTCATAAAATATCCTGATCAGAGCAGAAGTTATGTTACTTTCAAGCTTTTCATCAGCATCTATCCGGATATATTTCCCGATCTTCACAACACCAAAAGAACTGTTTGTGGGATTGAAAAGTGTTTCGGTAATATTTATACTGCTATTTGAGATATTGTTATCGGTCGAGATGTCAAGAAAAATATCGTTTGAGGGTGAGTCAATGGATGTGACCGCGTCACTTACAAAGTCAAAATTGTTTTCATAAACAGCTCTGACTACGTCAAATAAGATAAGAGCAGAATCATTTGTGTTTCCATATATGTCTGTGCAGGACATGTTAAGTCTGTTGGTACCGAGATCTGCCGTGATTATCTGCACTCCATTGTCCGTATCTTTGAATAAGGTAATTGTGCCTGCGCCATTAAGTGTATAGGAGCAATCTGTAATCACATCTGTGCTTACGTTTAATGTGATGTATTGGCTCAGATATTCTGTTGCTTCTGGCTCATTGATTATCACGGAAGGAGCAATCTGGTTGCAGGATCTGTTGACATTTTCCGGGATTCCTAAATTATCTGATTCGAGTTTGGTAATCTCATAACAACTATTATGATCTTCAAAACTTATGCAGGATTGTGTTTCGTTTTCTGAACATTCATCATATTCAGAACAAATCCAGTTTGGTGTGCAGTAGTCGCATGAGTAAGTGTTCTCTTCCGGGATATCATTGTCTGATTCTAGATTTGTTTGAGCATAGCAGTCTTGTTCGTCGATGTAATATCCTATCATAGCATCGTTTTTCTTGCATGTTGTATTTATTTCTGTCCATATTGGTGTACAAAAATCACATGGGTAAGTGTTCTCTTCCGGGATATCATTGTCTGATTCTAGATTTGTTTTAGCATAGCAGTCATTTTCGTCGACGTAATATCCTGTCATTTCGTTGTTTTTTTTGCATGTTGTATTTATTTCGTACCACTCTGGTACGCACAGGTCCAGATTAAATACGATTGACTCTGATACATCTACCATGAAATAACTAATGCCTGTAACTGACAGCGTATGAATGCCGTCGTTCAAAAGATCCAGGTTGAGGGTAGAATTGCTCGCATCGCAATCGGAACATAATAATATCTCATCACCACTGTCAATATTATAGCTGAGATTGAGCAATACCTCACTTGTGGTAACATTAAGGTCTATGGCATCTGTGTAATATGTCTTTGGTGTTGGTGATGAAATAGTTATATTGAAAGGAGATATCGGTGGAATGTTTGCGATCAGATCCTTGAATCTTACGATATCTACTGCACCAGAGTTTTCTTTTTCTTTTGCCCAGTCTAAAACATCTGTCAGTACCTGAATCTTAGAAGGGTCAGGATTTTCATATGGATCATTGAACTGGTGATGATGAAGCAAAATCACGCACCTATCATATACGCTCATCGCGTACTCACAGGAGGTTCTGATTTCATCTGCAGTATTATAGCGGTCTTCACCCCAGTTGTAGAAATCTGTGGTTGCAGGAAGATGGCTGATACCATCGATTTCCCTGAATGCAACACCTCGATAGATGTCGTCAGTTCCGGAAGAGATTATAGGGACATTATTTTCTCTTAGTGCAGTCAGAGTATTGTTATTATATGCATGGAAGGGCGGCGTAAAAGTCACTGGCCTGACCCCTGTAAGAGTCTCAATAATTTCTAACCCTTCAGCTATACGGAACGATGCTTCTGAAACAGAGAGATTCCCGAACTCATTCTCCGAATGGCCATTACCATGCAATGCAAATTCAATATTCGGATCATTTTTGATGCTATTGAGGTATTCACCAAGAATTACATCTGAGCTTATCTCTCTGCCGTATGGGATTGGAATAAGAGCCATAACGTGTGGAACATTCCGGTTCCTGAATGTTTCTGTGATATTAAATATCGTATTAAAAGACCAGAAAGGAGCGATGTCATCATCCCTGAATACAATGAACTTTTTATTTTCAGCAGGAAGATCAGATACATCATTTCCGTTAGTCTGAAGTGATATGCTATCACTTTCTTTTGTATTGATCCACTCTGCAACTTCAGTGAATGGTTCTACCTTCTGTGGAACAAAAATGCCATATTCATCTGAAGCTTCCTTGTCTGGCTGATTCCACATCTCATAGGTAACTGCTTCTGTGTTCACAATTGCAGAAAAAGAAGACATGACAAATACAATCAAACATAAAGATGACAATCCGGGAACATTATTTTTGTTGCTAATTATTTTTTTCATGATTATCATCATTTGCACTTTTTGGTGTTTGTCTATTTTTATTGCATCAAGAATTACACCATGCAATTAAAATTCTAAAGATTCCGCTACTCTATTGAGTGCTGTGAATCCGACAAGTCGTATTCCTGCCGACTCAATCGTAAACGCTTGAGTATAGCAGTATGCGGAATTTGCATGTCAACAACTTTGGCTATATTTGTGGGGCATATAAGACATCATGAAATATAGGGGATATTGGTTAATTTCAAGCTCTCTGATTGCTTGATGTCTTTTGTGATGCAATCATAGATGCCGCCGGTCTATTGACCTGCGGTTGTTGACAAGTCTGGAGTTAGCCAATGGCATGCTGATTCCATGATTTTTCATTATGAAAAAGCTTAGGATTCTCCAATTTTCACCAATATCCTATGATTTGGTAGCCACGTTAACTATAATGAAACCGAAAAGGATATAACTGTTGTATGTTCCAAACAAGTAATGATGGTGTGTCGCAGTTATTTGGTTCACGATAGAATCGGATGAGTTGAATATGCTATTAGAGAATTAAAGAGTCCAAAGTGTCTGCGCTTTTCCTGATTGTTGTTTCTGAAAATGATTTTACTATCTTTTTTGGTAAGGTGTTACTCTATCGTGTCTCAATCAATACTGTAATTCCAGATTTTGTCGCCGATCCAGTGAATGTTTTTTACTGTTTTTCCCTGCTTTGTGTTGTTCATGTTTTCAGAGTTGTCTAGTGCTGTGCCTACTGCGAGGGCTTTTTTGTTTTTTTCGTCTATTATTATTACTGTGTCGTCTTTTAAGATGTTTTCATCTATTTTGGTTATACCGGGGCGCATGATGTCGGCGCCGGAACAGACGAACTTTACTGCGCCCATGTCTACTGTGATTCTTTTGAATTTGTCTTCTTTTCCGTGGATGAATTTCAGGGTCGGGTGGATTTTTTTGTCGTGGTAGAAGAAGGACGGTGTACCTTCTATCAGTATGAGTTCAAGGTCGTCGTCTTTTAGGTATTCTATTTTTGTGCTTTTGGACAGGTCTGCGCATGGGAACATGCTGTTGATTTTCTTTGTGGTTTTTTTTGAGAGGAAGTAGCGTTGCATACAATCAATTAAGCATCTGAAATATAAATATTGATTGCCATCATCAGAACTTCTCACGCCTCACAAATTATTTACAGCTCCATACATTAACTTGACTTTGTCACATTACAGGACGAATCAATTACGGGCGGCGATATGCTACTAAACTGTCTGGAGAAACAAAACCAACATCGTATGCTTGAATGATTGGCTAATCTGACAAAGTCAAGTTAAGAACAATAATTTTAAACTATTTTTATCATCTCTTTAGGATTCCTTAATAATTTTAAAGGATTTTGTATTGCCCCTGCCATGCATCCACAATTTGAACAATCTGCGTTTGCAAAGCATCTTCTTGTTTTCCATGAGACATCAAAGTGTAATACTTCATCACCCCAATGACAAAACCCAATATGATTTGGAAACTCATACCAGTTTATCATTGACTTTGTTAAAAGGAAATGATCAGGATATTTTGATTTTACTCTTTTTAATTCACCAATAATTAATTTTCTTTTTTCTTTTTCTATAAATAAATTACTTTTTTCTCCTACTGTTGGAGTATAGACATTGCAAACAACACCACGGAAATCATTTTCTTTAGCTATTTTAACAACACTTTCAAGCTCTTTATAATTATCTTTCTTTATGGTCATATTAATAACAACACGCTTATCCCCGTTATAGTTATTTATTACTTTAGAAAAAACACCATTCCCTCTAATTAAATCATTCGTTTTCTGATTACCATCCAATGAAACATACAACCGATGATCAAATTTACTAGAAATTCTAATAGTTCCATTAGTAATTACATGAATAAATGGAAATATTTTGTCTGCAAGCATAAGTACATCTTTTCTGAGTGCTGGTTCGCCCCCGACCAATAGGATAAATCTTATACCTTTTTTATGAAGATCATTGAATCTTTTTTTCCACACTTCAAGGGACAATTCCTTTTTTTTAAATTCTTCTTTGCCATTAAAGTGATAACAATGTTTACACCTAAGATTACAATTATCTGTCACATCAACTTCAGCAAAATACTTAGTACCAAATATTCTTCTCTTTATTTCTAAAATAATAAGATAAGGCAATAGATACATTTTTTGCATAAAGTTATCTGATAGTATACTATATAAAAATGTTTCGTTGGATATCTGGTTTTCTTATCTTTCCAAAATTATTCTCTTAAAACGAACCCATTAGACAAATAGAGATATTATTTCATAACCCCATCTTCATCGCACTGTAAAGCGCTTCTACATCTGTTTTAGTATTATAACAGCCGTCTTTTGTCAGGGGAACGCCATATACAGGGACATTCAGGGGCGCAAGTGAGCGCATTACTTTGTTTATTTCATAATTACAACCGACTCCCAAGATGCCGTCAAACTCCTCGTTTTTCACAATGTATTTAACAGCGGAAGAGCCAGTCAGAATATACAATTTGATGCCCAGACTTCCAGCTGTTTTTTTTATTTCTGTGTACGGGCATTTACCACATGATTTGCACTGTATCCCGTCTCGCGCGCTAGATGCAGGACAATCAAGCGACCTCAAACAATGCGGCGCAAGAAGTATTCTCTTCTTAGCTCTCTTATACTTCTCCTCACTTGCCATATTTTTCAGCCCAACCATAATCGCATCAAGATTCTTCGTATTTCCAAACCTTGCATAAATTGTTTTTAGGGGCATATAGAAAAAATCAAGAACATCTGCAGAAAAGGAATATAGTATCACTCTTCTCTTTAGTGCAATATATCCAACAAACAGGGACAATGTCACCAAAACTACAGCAATCCACACACTGTAAACAATAATCTTTCCCAACAGTTCATACATCATCAGAACACAACCTCATCTTTCCAATCACATCGTCTACATTCACTGCTGTATTAAAGCACCCGTCCCTTGAAAGCGGCACGCCTTGTACAGGCATGAACGGCGAGAGTTCGTGCATGGACTCATTTAGCTCGTTGAAGCAGGCTATACCAAGAGCAACTTTTGGCTTATCCACTTTCATGATTTTCTTAACGAAACTCCCGCCAGGTATTATGTATAATTTATATCCATATTTCTCGCATGCCTTTTTTATATGGGTATAATCACACTTGCCGCAGCTAATACATTTATACCCTGTTATCGGATTACAACGCGCCTTGCATTCAGGATGCCTCATGCACTGCGGTCCAATCAATGCCTTATCTTTTCTACGCGCTATAAACGTATCCAGATTAACAGCATTCCTTATCTCTATCTGTATTTCATCCATGATAGTACTTCGAATCGAAAATATCCTGCATATCTGCTTGGCAGGAAAATACAGCAAATCAAGGACAAAAAGAACAAAACCAGGAAAGAGAATCTTCTTTTTCTTAAAAGAGTATGCTCCTATACTCATAGCAACAAGC
>DAOVYR010000107.1 GCA_030635525.1 Candidatus Nanohalarchaeota archaeon
ACAAACGCAACCAAAAACAACAAAAAAACAAGTTGAAACCAAAAAAGAACAGCAAATCCAACAAAAAGAAGAGATGAACATTCTCGACCCGTCAGGCAGAACATTCTGGCAGGCAGCAACAGTCACATTCGCACTACTCTTCCTCATATCAATATTTACACACGGCTTCACATTCAGCGACATAACAGCCACCAACCCCCCCACTGGGCAGGCACTGACCAACCCGGCGGATAACCCCGGCGTATCAACACCAGCAACAACAACCCCCGCAGGCAACGCAGTAAAACTGGACTTCTACCTTATGAGCCAGTGCCCATACGGCACACAGGTAGCAGACGCAATCGCACCCGTCCTTAAAATGCTGGGCAGCAGCATAGACTTCAACATGAACTTCATAGCAGGCGACAACAACGACGGCACCTTCACATCACTCCATGGCCAGCCGGAAGTAGAAGGCGACATAGCACAGCTATGCGCAGCAAAACACAACCCTGAAAAATACATGGACATGATAGTATGCCAGAACAAAAACGCCGGAGCGATACCCGGCAACTGGGAACAATGCGCGACCGACAACGGCCTTGACACAGAAAAAATCAGGGCATGCTTTGAAGGCGACGAAGGAAAAGAACTCATGAGCGCATCCATCAAAGCCTCCGAAGAAGTAGACGCAAGTGGCAGCCCCACAATATACCTGAACGACAAGCCCTACGCAGGTGGTCGCACTGAAAACGACTTCCTAAGAGCCATCTGCAACGTATACGAAACAGACAAACCCGAAGCATGCAACGACATCCCGGACCCGTTGAAAATAAACGCAATAGTGATAACCGACGAAAGATGCGGTCCGGTTTGCGACACAACCCAATTAGTATCCCAGCTTGAAGCACTATTCCCTGGCCTTTCAGCAAAAACCCTCGACTACTCGGAAAAGGAAGCAAAAGACCTCATGAAAGAAACAGAAACACAATACCTTCCTGCGGTCCTCTTAGATGAAACAGTAAAAGACGCAGAAGGCTACCCAAACATCGAAAACTACCTCCTTGAATCAGGAGAATACCTGAGCTTAAGAATAGGCGCAACATGGGACCCTGAAGCAGAGATCTGCGACAACGAGATAGATGACAACGGCGACGGCAAAATAGACTGCGACGATACCACATGTCAAAAAGAATGGAAATGCATGCCAAAACTTGACAAGCCCGAAGTCGAACTATTCGTAATGTCCCACTGCCCATACGGCACACAGATAGAAAAAGGCATCATTCCGGTACTAGAACTATTAGGCGACAAGATAGAATACTCAGTAAAATTCTGCACCTATGCGATGCACGGCGAAATAGAACTCAACGAACAGACACTCCAGTACTGCATCCAGAAAGACCACAAAGAAAATTACCTGGCCTACCTAAAATGCTTCCTGAAAGAAGGAAAAACAGATGAGTGCGTACAGGAAGCAGCAATAGACAAGACTGCCCTCGACCTGTGCATAAAATCAACCGACGAGCAATACAAGACAATCGAGAACTTCAATGACAAATCAACATGGCTCAACGACAGGTTCCCTGTATTCGACATAGACAAAGAATCAAATGAAAAATACGATATCCGCGGATCCCCTGGCTTCGTAGTAAACGGTGTAGTAGCACAAGCTGGAAGAGACGCAGCAAGCCTCCTTGACGCAGTCTGCACCGGCTTCAAAGAAAAACCGGAAGAATGCACACAAGACCTAAGCGCAGAAACCCCCTCACCTGGCTTCGGATTTGAAACAACAGGAAGCGCGTCAACTGCAGATGCTGGATGCGGCGTATAAAAGCGCCCCTCCTTTCTTTTTTCTTTTCTTTTTCTCTTTTTCCTCTTTTTGCCAAAACATAAAATAATAGAGCCCCAAACAATCAGGATGAACAAAAAACAACACATAACCCAAATTCTAAAAAAACTAACCCTCCTCTATGAAGACCCAAAAACCGCACTAACCCACAAAACCCCCTTCCAGCTTCTAGTAGCAACAATCCTCTCAGCCCAGTGCACAGACACCCGCGTAAACATAGTAACAAAAACCCTCTTCAAAAAATACATTACTCCGCGAGATTATGCAGACGCAGACCAGAAACAACTGGAACACGACATCCACTCAACCGGCTTCTACAGAAACAAATCAAAACACATAATCGCAACATCAAAGATAATAACAGAAAAATACCAATCCGAAGTCCCAAACACAATGAAAGACCTCATAACCCTCCCTGGTGTAGCAAGAAAAACCGCAAACGTAGTCCTAAGCGAAGCCTACAACATAAACGAAGGCATAGCAGTAGACACCCACGTAGCGCGCCTAAGCAGGCGCCTTGGCCTCACAGACCAAAAAGACCCAAAAAACATAGAAAAAGACCTGATGAAGATAACCCCGAAAAACAAATGGCGCACCCTCTCAAACCTCCTCATATTCCACGGTAGAAGAACATGCCACGCAAGAAAACCCGCATGCGCCCGATGCCCCCTAAACAATATCTGCCCAGACACCAAAAAATACCCCCCAAAATGTGAGAGTAAAATAACCTCCGGACAAATAAAAATCAAATCCCCTAATCAATCATAATTCTAAAGACCCGACCTGCATACAACATTTATATAATCCCCCTCATAAATTCACACCGGAAATAATATTAAAAAGCAAAAAATAAACAGGAGGAATTACCCATGAAAATAAAACCACTAGGCGAACGCGTACTAATAAAACCCACAAAAGAACAGGAAAAAACCACCGGTGGAATCTACATCCCTGACACCGCAAAAGAAACCAAAAAAGAAGGCGAAGTGATCGACGTCGGCACAACAAAAGACAACAAGCCCCTGCCCCTAAAAAAAGGCGACAAGATACTCTACGGCGGCTACACATCAGACGAATTTGAAATGGACAACCAGAAATACATCATCCTTGAATACAAGGACGTACTGGCAAAAATGGAATGAGATAGGTGAAAAAAAATGGCATCAAAACAGATAATGTTCGACGAAACAGCAAGACACGCCCTCCTGAAAGGCGTAGACAAAGTAGCAGACACAATAAAAATAACACTCGGTCCAAAAGGCAGAAACGTAGTACTTGACGGCGACCCATCCCCGACCATAACAAACGACGGCGTAACAATCGCAAAAGAGATATCCCTCAACGACAAATTCGAAAACATCGGCGCAAAACTCGTAAAAGAAGTAGCCTCAAAGACACAGGACATCGCAGGCGACGGCACAACCACAGCAACCATTTTGGCGCAGGCAATAATCCATGCCGGCCTGAAAAACGTCACATCCGGCGCAAACCCAATGGAACTAAAAAAAGGCATAGAAAAAGCCACTGAAAAAATAGTATCCTCAATCAAAAAAAGAAGCTCAGAAGTCAAAGACAAATCCAAGATCATACAGGTTGCGACAGTATCAGCCAACAACGACGAGGAAATAGGCAAGCTGATAGCAGACGCCATGGACAAAGTAGGCAACACCGGCGTCATCGCAGTAGAAGAAGCAAAATCCATGGAAACATCCCTCGAACTGGTAGAAGGCATGCAATTCGACCGCGGCTTCATCTCACCCTACATGGTAACCGACCCGGAAAAAATGCTATCTGACTTAGAGAGCCCATACATCCTGATAACAGACATAAAAATAAGCTCCATGAAACAGATAGTGCCTGTACTGGAAAAAGCATCCCAGGACGGAAAGCCCGTCTTCATCATAGCAGAAGACATAGAAGGCGAAGCACTCGCGACACTCGTAATAAACCTCATACGCGGCGCACTAAAAGTCTGCGCAGTAAAAGCCCCTGGCTTCGGCAACAACCAGAAAGAGATGCTCGAAGATATAGCGATCCTCACAGGCGCCAAAGTCATAACAGAAGACAAAGGCATGAAACTCGAAAACGTAACCGAAAAAGAACTCGGCACCGCAAAAAAAATCAAGGTTGACAAAGAAAAAACAGTCATCATCAAAGGCAAAGGAACAAAAAGCGACCTTGATGCAAGAATCGCGCAAATAAAAGCCCGCATATCTGCTGAAGACAGCAAATACAAAAAAGAAGACCTAAGCAACCGCCTGGCAAAACTGGCAGGCGGCGTAGCAGTAATAAAAGTCGGCTCAGCAACAGAAACCGAACTGAAAGAAAAAAAGATGCGGATCGACGACGCCCTAAACGCAACAAAAGCCGCAGTAGAAGAAGGCGTAGTCCCCGGCGGCGGCATAACCCTCCTGCACGCGATCCCGGAACTGGACACCCTGAAACTCGAAGGCGACCAGAAAATAGGCGCATCCATCATGAAAAAAGCACTGGTTGAACCCGTAAAACAGATCGCCAGAAACGCAGGAAAAGAAAGCGCAGAAGTACTGGCATACCTCCGCTCCCAGAAAGACGAAAACCTGGGCTACAACGCAAAAAAAGACTGCTATGAAGACCTCGCAAAAGCAGGCATACTAGACCCGACAAAAGTGGTCAGGAGCGAAATACAAAACGCAGCATCCATCGCCTCATTGATCTTAACAACCGAGGCAATAGTAACTGACTTCGACGACGGGAAAGACAAAACAGCACCGGCCATCATCATATAGAACAAGTGCTCGGCAAAAAAACAAGCGCACAAAAATAAACCCTATTTTGCCCGAGTGCGCTTCTTTTTCTTTTTTCTCTCTCTTCCTTTCTTCCATTCAATTTTACTCAAAGAATCCGGAAATGCGGACAACCAAAAAAATACACATACAACACAAAGCAATGCCTTCAAAAAACGGCTCATGCGCCCGCGAACCTATGGAACACAAGACATATATATACTTACCACACAGACAAATTACATAATAGTGACCCAAGGAAGGTGAATCTTTATGGA
>DAOVYR010000164.1 GCA_030635525.1 Candidatus Nanohalarchaeota archaeon
AAAAAAGCAGAAGAAGCATTAGAATCAATGAGACTGATGAAAAACAAAGATTGGAAAATCACAACAGCGTATTACACATTGTATTTTTCGCTATACTCAATACTAATGAAACTTGGCATAAAATGTGAGATACACTCATGCACAATCGCTTTCATGAAAGAATTTTTAGATGAATACTTTACCCGCGAAGAATGTTCCCTACTGGAAAATTCACTAAACGCAAGAGTCAATGCACAATATTACATCGACAGGAAGGTTCCTGACTCATTCTACGAAAAAATGATTGAACATGCACCAGAATTCTTCGCAAAATGCAAGTCAACAGCCCAAATCATTGATGAAGGAAAGATTCTGGAAATTCAGGACAAACTAAAGGCAATGCGCTAAATCAGTCCTTATTCTCCTGCTCCCACTTGCGCGTATACTCAATCCTTTTCTTCGTGCACGGGTGCGAAAACAGAAAATACTCAACCAAAGGATGCACAGAATCATCCGAGAGATTCATGTCTGAGAGCCGCTTCTCGCACGACACCTGCGCATCAACTTTCCCGGTCGCCTCAAGCGCAAAGATATCCGCTGCCTTTTCCCTTTTCCTTGAGTAAGCCATCATCGGTCCCATCAAGACAAGCTCAATTACGGAGCTGACCAGGAGCAAAAGCGGAAGACCGGCAATATCAGAAACACCCCCGATCCCAAACACCGAAGAATACCTATCGAAAACCGCAATAATCACAAGAAATACCGGGATGATTTTCAAAGACTCAATAACAGTGAACCGCATAATATCCTTATGGACATAATGGCCCAGCTCATGGGCAACCACTGTCTCCACTTCATCCGCAGTAAACCCGTCAACAAGCGTATCAAAAAGAATAACCCTCTTTGACCCCCCTATGCCTGCAAAACACGCATTAGCCTTATTTGACTTCTCACTCTCGCATGCAACATCAATCCTCTTGATATTTTTGACACCCATCTTATCCAGTATGTCAAAAATCCTCTTGCGCATCTTTTCATTCTCAAAAGGTTTGGTCTTATAGAAAATCGGAAAAATCACAATAGGGTAAATATAATCAAAAAATACTGTGATGACAATATAAAGCACAGCCGCATACACATACCAAAGAGGAGTCATCCCTATCAGCACATAAAGCCCTGTCAGAAGCGGCACAGAAATAACATACGAAAGCGCAAGTTCCTTGAAAAAATCCTTAAGCCACGCAAACACATTCTGGTTCGAAAGCCCGTACTTATGCTCATAGACAAACTCCGAATAAAACGAAAGCGGCAGCTGCACAACCGTAAGCAGTGTAAGGAAGATAAAAACATACAAAGGCACATAAAATATCCCCCCGAATGCATGCGAAAAATCACTGATAGCGACAGAAAAGCCGGAATATAACAGCACAATAAAAAACACAATCGGCAAAAGCATCGAATTAAAGATGCCATTGATTATCTTCGTCTTTGTATAGATTTTCGCAATCTTCCTCTTCTTTGGGTCATACTCATACGGGTATTTTACTGCCATAGTTTCCACATCACTCTGCAAACATCTTCCTGATCTGCCTCTCAAGATCCTTTTTCACAGTCACAATAACATGATCGCCTGCCTTAAGGACCGTCTCCAGATCAGGTATCCTGAACTCATCCCCTTCCTTCACAGCAACAATAATAGCCCCTTTTGGCTTTTCCAGGTTCTTCACAAGCTTCCCGCAGGCCCACGACTTCTCACCAACCCTGAACTCAAGCATCTCAATACTGCCCCTGTGAATCATGGCAATATCAACCACATCCGGCTCACTAATCATGGCCTCAAGCCGCGTTGCCAAAGCAACCTCTGTAGACATGACAATATCGATTCCCACCTTTCGAAACACCTTCTCATAGCCGGGATTTATGACCCTTGCAAGCGTCTTGGCACTGCACACCTCCTTTGCAAGAAGGCAGCTCAAAAGATTAGCCTCCTCACTAGATGTAACAGCCACGAAAAAATCCGCCTTTTCAGCATTTGCCTCCTTCAGAACATCAATAGATGTCGCATCCCCGCACAGGACAACACCATTGAACTCATCTGCAATCTCCTGGCATTTATCCTTATCCTCTTCTATAATGACCACATCGTGCTTGTGCAGCGCAAGAGTCTCACCAAGAGGCAACCCGATCCTTCCCCCGCCAACAATAATGATATGCATAACATTCACCTCATCTTAATTTTGACTTAATCATTAAATATCCAAACAACGTAATAACCGCCCATATCTCAAGCCTTCCGATCCACATAAGCATAATCGCAGTAAACATGCTTAGTGGCGTGTACTCCGGCATCACAGAAAGACCGCTATTGCCGATAGCAGACACAGACTGGAACACAGACACTTTCAACTCATATCCTTCATGCAGGAACACAAAAGCACCAAGCATAATAAACACAAAATACAGTAATATAAACTTGAACACCTCGCAAACCAGGGTATCATTATAACTCACAGGACCAATCTTTCTTGAAAAAACACGGCTTTGCGACTTCAAACGATTGACAGACCAAAAGACCGACTTCACTACAATGATGATTCTGTTTATTTTTATGCCTGATACAGTAGAACCTGCGCATCCGCCCACAAGCATAAGAACAATAAGCACAAAAATCGAAAAATCAGGCCACATCCCGACACTATCAAGATTATAGCCTGTACTCGATACTGCAGACACGACAGTAAACAGCCCGCTTCTTGAGCCTTTATCTTTCATCACAAACAAAGTTCCTACAATAATAAACACAAAAAGCGACCTCACAAAGACATCAGAAAAGAACTTTTTTGTCTTACCCAAAAGAAGCTCATAATGCGAGAGAAAAGAGATTGATCCTGTAATCATTAGAATAATTATCACAAACTCAATATAGGGATTGTTGTAATATCCTATACTTTCGCTATGTGTGGAAAGCCCGGCAGTTGCAATTGAGGTCATGCCATGGTTTATTGCGTCAAATGGTGTCATGCCCGCAAAGACAAGAAGTACTATCCCGACAATTGTATACAGTGCATAAATCCACCAGATCATCTTAATCGTATTAAGGATATTCGGCCTTACCTTCTCGGTCCTTGCCTCAGCATAATAAAGGCTCGCACCGGTCCTAAACATCCCTGCAAGCGCAAGAACAACAATTCCGACACCACCGAACCACTGCTGGACGCTCCTGTAAAATAGCATTGTATGCGTCAAATCCTCTGGAACCAGCAGGCTGAACCCTGTGGTGGTCCATGCCGCCATAGTCTCAAAAGACGCTTCAAGAAGTGTTATTTTTTCAATGTAGATATATGGGATGGTTGCCGCGAGTGTGATCATGAGCCATAAAAGCGCAACAGTCAGCAACCCCTCCTTCAAAAGCGTCTTCTCATCTGTTGCGAAAACCTTCTCAAAGATACTGCCGATA
>DAOVYR010000157.1 GCA_030635525.1 Candidatus Nanohalarchaeota archaeon
GGATATAAAGACCCTATAATATTTTTTACAATTATTTTAGTGATAGTTACTGTATTCACTTCATTAATAAACATAATAGATTCAGATACGTTGTTATCCGGGCTAATGGCTCTAGCCATATCACCAGTTATCGTTCTGATTATTGTTATTCCGTTTATATTCATCCTTGCATTAATCTACCACCTACTATTGAAAATCGTCGGCGGAAACGGAACTTATGAATCAACCTTTAGAGTCATGGCATACTCATCAGTTCCGGCTCTCTTTTCATGGATACCATTTGTTGGAGGAATTATAGGTTTTTATCAATTGTACATAGCTCTGGTCGGCTATTCAAAAGTTCATAATATAAGCGCTCTAAGAGCCCTGATTGCATTATTAATACCCATAATTATATTGATTATCATACTCATCATATTGGTTGTTGTTGTAGGAATTACACTCTTTGGCGCTTTAAGCAATATAGAGCCACCAACCGGAGCAATTATTTCATATTTCTCCGGCGGAAATTGATATCCTGCTGCATACCAGGCAACAATTCTAAAAAAACCGTACATTTATCCAGACAGTAATCTATATATTAATCAAAAAGACACATATATACAGCAACAAACATAACAGAACAAAATAACTAATAAACGAGGGGTTAATCATGGCAAAAATAACACTAAAACAGTACTTGGACTCAACAGCCAGTCCAAAAGACCTTAAAGATCTTATACAACTCATAGCAGCCCAGGGTCCCGCAATCCGTGACGCGTTCATAACCAACCAGAAATACGCAGACACCCAGAACGTCTACGGCGAAACCCAGATGAAACTAGACATATGGTCAAACGAGCACCTTAAAAAAATCCTGAAAAAATCAGGACTGGTAAAACAACTCGCTTCAGAAGAAGAAGCAGAAGTCCTGACTTTTCCTGACGCCAAATCAAACTACGCAGTCACAATGGACCCCCTCGACGGCTCATCCCTGATACAGGTAAACCTTGCAGTCGGCACAATAATAGGCATATATGATAACGGCAAAGTCATGCAGCCGGGAAAGAACATGCGCGCAGCAATGTACATACTCTATGGTCCCCTCACAACCCTCACCGTGACAGTGAAAGAAGGCATCTACATGTTCGCACTGAACGACAGAAATGAATTTACAATGACCGAGCAAAACGTAAAAATCGGCGACAAGAAACTCTACGGAACCGGCGCCCTCCAGAAAGAATGGGTCCCAAAACACAAAAAATTCATAAACGAGATAGTCAAAGACGGCTTCAAGCTAAGATACTCCGGCTCATTCGTCGCAGACGTCCACCAGTTCCTGAAATACGGCGGCGTATTCTCATACCCGCTCTACAAAGGTCACATGGGCGGAAAGTTACGGCTGCTCTTTGAGGCAAATCCCCTCGGCTTCATAGTAACTCAGGCAGGCGGAAAAGTAAGCACAGGCGAGAAAAATATACTCACAATCATGCCGGAAAAAGTAGACCATCGCGTACCAATATACATCGGAACCAAAAAATACGTCGAATTGGCAGAAAAGATAATTAAAGGATAAATCATGGAATATCTGTGAACTTGGAGAATTCCAAGCTTTTTTATTGCTTGGGATGTTTTACCATACAATAAAAAATAAAGGTGATAAATATGAGTGACTGTAAACCAATATCAGGAGAAAAAATGTTCAATTCATTAAGAGACAAGGACTGCATAATAATGGCAACCAACACCCGCTACATCCCGGGCGTTGCAGAAGGCATCTTAAGAGCCGCAAAAGAATCAAACTCCCCGGTAATCATAGAGATCGCAAGATCCGAATCAGACCTGAAAGGCGGCTACACTGGCTACACCCCCAAAGACTTTGCAAAAAGAATCATGAAAGCCGCCAAAAAGACAGGCTGCACAAAATGGATACTCCACGCAGACCACATCTCCATAAAAGCAGGCGACCCCGAAACAATCGAGGGCACAAAGAAACTCGTAAAAGCGCAAATCGACGCAGGCTTCACATCCTATGCAATAGACGCATCCCACATCTTCAACTTCGACGGCAAAGATGAAAAAGAAGAGTTGGAAGGCAACATCAAAGCCACAACAGAAATCGCGCACTTCATAAGCGCTGAAATGAAAAAGAAAGGCATAAAATCCTACGGTCTTGAAGTGGAAGTAGGCGAGATCGGAAGAAAAGACACAGAAGGCTTTCTCCTGACATCCCCGAAAGAAGCAACCACATTCATAAAAGAACTCAACAAAAACGGCGTCAACCCACAGCTTCTGGCAATCGCAAACGGCTCAACCCACGGCAACATCTACAAGAACGGCGTAAAAGTAAGGCAGGTATCAATCAACATCCCGAGAACAAAAGACAT
The DNA here is from genome assembly GCA_030635525.1 of Candidatus Nanohalarchaeota archaeon. GTDB lineage: Archaea > EX4484-52 > EX4484-52 > EX4484-52 > B79-G9 > B79-G9. The sequence continues at coordinate 2,367 of DAOVYR010000157.1, forward strand.
TGCAAGCGCCATGAGAAAAGAAAATCTGGGCGTAAGGATAGCCCAGCACGGCATAACCGGAACCCCGATAGAACTCATCGCAACTCAGTTCCCGAGAGGCGACGTCCTCAAAGGCAACGTAGGCACATTCTGGCAGAACCTCGTATGGGACATCCTCAAAGTCTATGAGATAGAACTCTACGCGAAAATCCAGAAATGGGTACTAAAAAAATACGCAACAGACGGCAAAAGCGACGAGGAAATATTCGGCAAATACTCAAAAAAAGCCTTCATCCAATTCTTCGACGAATTGCACAGCATAGACAAAAGCGCAATAATCGAGATGGAAGCGCAGGCATACGCAAGCGCATTGGTCTTTTTCCGCGCCTTCAACTCACTTGGCAAAGCCAAGTTGATAAGATAGACGTGCACGGACAAGACAATTCCGGATAAATGACAGGTATTCCACTTATAGCTATGCTTATATCAACAAAAATTCTCCAAAACAAGCTCCTCAAGCTCCGCAATCGTCTTCTTAGTCCCGACCTCCTCCCGGAACCTCCTCCCCCCGGTCAGCCCCTTAGAAAACCAGCACGCATGCATCCTAAGCTCACTCAACCGCGCATCACCAGCATCCTTGCAAACCTCCCAAAGTTCTAAAAGCGCCCTCTGCCTCTCCTCCTTAGTATGCTCCGCCGCAATAGTCCCCTTCTCAAAAAACTCAACACAATCCTCAAAAATAAACGGATTTCCAAGCGCAGCCCTGCCAATCATAACAAAATCACAGCCCGTCTCATCAAGCATCTCCTTAGCCCTCATCGCCGACACAACATCCCCGTTCCCGATAACAGGAATCCCGACCTCCTCCTTGACGCGCTTAATGACCCCCCAGTCCGCAGCCCCGCTATACATCATCTTCGCAGTCCTCCCGTGGACCGTAATCCCGTCCGCCCCCGCATCCTCAACAACCCGCGCAATCTCAACTGCATTAACGCAGTCCCACCCGCTGCGAATCTTCACAGTAACAGGCACCTCAACAGCCGACACAACAGAACGCACAAGCACACGGACAAGCTCAGGCTGAGTCAGCAATTTAGCCCCTGCATTCTTGCGCGAAAGCTTAAACGACGGGCACCCCATATTCAGATCAACAATATCCGCACCCATATCC
>DAOVYR010000176.1 GCA_030635525.1 Candidatus Nanohalarchaeota archaeon
CCATACGAAAAATGCTCAAGATACGCATTGACGCAAAGACCATTTTCCCTCGCATAATCCACCACCTCAAGAACATCCCGTATGTGATCATCTGAATTCTTTCCTCTTAGCTGTGCAACGTGATCCGTCGATGATTTCACAAGAAGATTTGCGCACGCTGCACCGGAACTTTTTATCCAGTCTATATGCGGCTTGAGGATAAATGACAGACATTCCACCACATTTTTGCAGCCTGTATCCTCAAGGGATTTTATTGTATTCTTTATAGCCTCAAGATCCTGATCTGATGCGCATGCACTTGCCATTTCAATACGGCGTATGCCTGCATCATACAGCGCAAACGCGAGCGATTCTTTCTCCTTTGAATTGAATGATACCCCTGCAGTCTGCTCGCCGTCGCGCAGCGTGGAGTCCATCAACTCTATTTTTTTCATTTTTTTATGCTTCATTTTATGCTCTTTATTATCGGACAATAAGACGTCCACCCGTTTTCATCGTATTTTTCATTTTTCACACCTCAAAGTAAGTCATAATTTCACGGCCCAACTTGCAAAAGAAACTTGTTTATGAGCCAGTCACCGGATAATAATACCGATAATACCAATAACAAAATTAATAGAAATAGGTAATCCTTCCCTTGTTCTCGCTGTCATTTCCAGTGCATGCATTGTAATTACCTGTCCTGCCTGTAACTTTGGGAAATCATATTTAAATAGCTTCAGGAGATTTCTCAATGCTCGATTGTGTCATCCCCCATACTATCCTCATCATTGAAACTCCATTTAGGACCTTCCTTTTTATCTGGTTCTCCCTCTTTTGCCACTTCAGGTCCGCTGACAGATGACGATGCGGTTTTCACAGGAGGTATGATGCTTCCACGCGTTATCGCACTCAATGTCTTGTCAATATCCTTCTTCGCATCTTCATTCACCTGGAACGCCGCCTCGAAACCAGCCTTGTGCTTATCAGTATCATATCTCGGTATAATATGGATATGAAGATGAGCAACTGCCTGCCCGGCTGCCTCGCCATTATTTGATCCGATATTATAGCCCTTCGCCCCCATGCGCTCAGTAATCGTCTTTGCAAGATGCCGGACTATCTGGAACATAGATCCTGTATCCTCCTGCGGCAGCTCAGAAAGAGTAGCAGCATGCTTTTTAGGAATCACAAGGCAATGCCCGACAGCACGCGGGTTGACATCAAGAAACGCAAGAAACTTCAGGTCTTCATATATCTTTTTGGCAGGGATCTCACCAGTTGCGATTTTACAGAATATGCAGTCTGTCATTCACGTCCACCTTCCATATCTTTGTGATTGTTTAGATTATATTCCTTTATTATTTTTTTCTCCCTGCCATCCTTCACTCTTGCAGTCACAGATACGTACTTTGATATCGTACTTGATTCTATCTTCTTCTTTAAGAGGTAATCTATCTGGAATATGCCTGCAGAATTGTTCATAAGTATCTCTATCTGTATAGGAATCTGTTCCGTATATAAGACCTTCACATCCTCAATTGAAAGAGCAGAAACAGAATGGATATCAACTTTGCCGAGATCAAAAGGGATTCTCGCCCTGCCCTGCTCCATATCAAGCCCGTCAGCGATCATCACGACACCGCCTTCTGTCGTGTGCAGCGTCGTGTTCGTATCATGGCACAGCATAGCATGGAGAATCTCTGTCGTGACTATCGTTCTTTGCCTTTCCGGATATATATCCTTAAGTATATCCTCAATCATCAAAGGCGCAAGAGCAATACTCATACGCTCATGGTCTTCGCGGCTGACAGCATTCCCGATATCGTGAAAGACAGACGCAAGGAACACTATGACCTCTGAATCCTCATAATCAAGCTTATGGTCACACACACTATCAGGCACAACACCTGCCCTCTTAAGATTACGCAGGAGTTTAAGAGCAAGATTTGAGACAATAGCAACATGCGTCCTGCCGTGATCCGTCATTTTGAGGCGCTTCACAGCCATCACATTTGAAGAGTCCCAAAGAGTGTTAAGCTTTACATTTTTATTTACCCTCGCAAGCACATGCTCAAGCTTCTTATTGCCATTTGTCGGAACATTCATTTTTGCCACCTGTTTTTTGGTTGCTTGTGTTTCTTTTAGCAGGAATGTTTTTATAGTCATGTAACAATGCGCAAGAAAGCTTCGCTCATATTCATACTTATATATCATCGCAACCATATTAGCACTCATGGGTATGGACCATTCTTATGAGGATTTGCACAAACTGACCAGCCTTCGCGGGAAGATGCAGGAACTGTATTCCAACCTGGCGCTCAGGACTTTCGCATTTTCATGCATTTCTTTCTTCGTACCGATATATCTGCTGTTTTATATCAAACTGACTTTCGGTACAGTAGCATTATTCTTCGCTGTATTTTTCGCTGCCATGGCTGTCTTTTCACCCGTCGCCCTTGTAATCGCGCAAAGAATAGGGCTCAAGAATGCGATTGTACTCTCACTGCCATTCAGCATCCTCTTCTTTATGATGCTCTACAGGATGAGTGACGGGCTGATGTTCCCCTTATGGCTCATTGCACTTATTGGCGGCATCGGAGAATCACTATATTTTACAGCCCTAAATATTGATTTTGCCCTTAACACCAAAAAAGAGTACCGCGGCTTCAATATAGGCGTTCTCGATTCCTTTTTCAAGTCATCCGCACTGATCGGTCCAATCTTCGGGGCAGCAGTCATTGTATACTTTGGCTTTGAATTGCTCTTTGGACTGACACTTCTTATCCTGATGCTCTGCCTTATCCCTGCCCTAGAGGTGAGAGTAAGGCGGGAAAAGTTCAGGATCTCATTTAAAAGAATCCTCAGCATGAAAAACGCGCGCTATATGCCCGCATTCTTCGCATACGGGATAATGTCAGCTGCAGAGTGGTTCTTGTGGCCGGTATTCGTATACATGGCACTTACAGACATCTGGAGCGTCGCACTTGCGGTCGCGCTTGTCGCATTTGGAACCGCGATTTTTGTCGGATTTTTAAAATCTGCGGCTTTAAAATATAGCCTGGCCTCATTTCTGAAAGCCGGGGCACTTATTTACGCAATCACATGGATTCTCAGGATAAACAGCACCACAGCACTCGATATCTACACCCTGTCATTTCTTGCAGGGCTCGTGATTGTCATTGTACACATCCCGTTCTTCACAGACACAATCGAGAGAGCAAAAGAAATAGGCGTCGCAGAGTTCATCTGCTTCAGGGAGATAG
>DAOVYR010000010.1 GCA_030635525.1 Candidatus Nanohalarchaeota archaeon
AAAAGTCCAAAACAACAGTTTTCGGTAAAACGCAGACTATTGCAGACAATTGACTGAGGAAAGTCCCCCCTCCCAAAACCCTATAGGTTTTGAAAACCATTCGAAAGATGGAAGCCGAGAGGCTTGGCAATGCATCAGAAACGATACCATCTGCAAACAAAGATGAAGATTAAATCAGATATACTGCAGAACCGGATGAAACGGGCATCCTAAAAGGAGCAAGCGGTCAAACCGCGCTAAGTCAAATGCTAACAGTCTTTCACCAGAACAGTATACAATTACTGCCTCAATGACGAAAGCAACAGAAGGGGGCTTACTCTCCACACCAATAATATTTAAACCAACCTCAGGTACGATAACATGGCAAAAAAGAAACAAGGCATGCCCTCAAGCACAGCAGGCCTCGTAAGATACTTCGACGAATACAAGGAAACAGTCCAGATAAAACCAGAATGGATAATCGGATTCACTGTATTCATAGTAATCATGAGCTTTTTCTTAAGACCACACATACCCACACTATTCGGAATATAGGGTGATTCAACGGCATACAAGCTAGGCACAGCAGGAACCCCATTAGCATGTAAAAAAAGAACCACTATTGACGCCATCGCCTGCGTCAAAGAACTGGGACTACATGCACTGGAACTTGAATTCGTTAGAAACATCTACCTCAACACCGAATCAGCCAAAAAAGCAGGCGAACAAGCCCAAAAACACAAAATCTCCTTATCATGTCACGCCCCCTACTATATCAACCTCGCATCCACAAAACCAGGAATAGCACTCAAAAGCAAAAACATAATCCAACACACACTAGATATAGCAGACGCATGCAAAGCAACAATCATAGTAATCCACGCCGGCTACTACATGGAACAACCCCCGGAACAGACATACAACATAATAAAATCAGCACTACAGGAATTCACATCCACTACAAAACTAGGCATAGAAACCATGGGTCGCCAAAAACAATTCGGCACAGTAGAAGAAATTGCCCGCCTGACAGAAGAATGCAAAAACGTGGTACCTGTACTCGACTTCGCCCACATCCACGCAAGAACAGACGGTGGAATCAAAACAAAAGACGACTTCAAAAAAATCATCGACACATTCGACAACCTAAACATCAACCCCATACACTGCCACATGACAGGCATAAAATACGAAAACGGCAACGAAAAGCGCCACCTCCCAATATCCTCAAACGAACCCGACTTCCGCCACCTTGCTGCCCTGATAAACGAAAACAACTACAACATGACAATAATCTCAGAAAGCCCCCTTTTGGAACAAGACGCACTATTATTCAAATCCTGGCTAAAATAACAAAAAATCATAGGATATTGGTAGAAATTGGAGAATCCTAAACTTTTTCATTATCTCATTGTCGAATCATACTTTATAGACAATAAAAAACTTTAAAAAAGATACAGCATATAGACATTTCACTCACCAGCAAAAAATGGACTCGTAGCTCAGCTGGATAGAGCACCAGGCTTCTAACCTGGGGGTCGGGGGTTCGAATCCCTCCGGGTTCGCCATTATTCACAAAACATAAAAAGCATCATCCAAAATAATCATAAACTCCGGCAATGATTTCAAGATCGTCACCCGATGAGTTGGGCGAACTGAACCTCCCCAACACACAAATGAGGATGTGAACACCCAATGAGCCGGAGACTATCTACTTATTCTTAGCAACAGCAACTACACCATTGAAAATAAAAACATTCCCCTCCAAATAAACACCTATCAATCACTAAGAGGTGTTAAAAAATGCACAAAAAACTATTCATTCCAGGCCCCACAGAAGTAAGAAAAGAAATACTCCAAAAGATGTCAACCCCTATGATAGGACACAGAAGCAAAGAATTCCAGCAACTCTTTGCAAACATCATACCCAAGATGCAGCAAATCATGTACACAAAAAACACAATATTCCTCTCAACCTCCTCAGCCACAGGACTCATGGAAGCAGCAATAAGAAACTGCACAGATACAAAATGCTTAAACTTATGCTGCGGCGCATTCTCCGAGCGCTGGCACAAGATAACCACAGCAAACGGCAAACAAGCAGAAACAATCGAAGTCGAATGGGGAAAAGCAATAAAACCCGAAATGCTACGCGAAAAACTTGAGACAGATACCTACGACGCAGTCACATTCACCCACAACGAGACATCAACAGGCGTAATGAACCCAATAGAAGACATCGCAGAAGTCATGAAAGACTACCCAGAAACCCAATTTCTGGTAGACGCCGTAAGCTCATTTGCAGGCACAAAAATAGATGTAGACAAACTAGGAATAGACGTATGCCTATTCAGTGTCCAAAAAGCAATGGCCCTACCCCCCGGCTTCTCAGTATGCTCAGTAAGCAAAAAAGCCCTGGAAAAAGCAGAAACCGTACAAAACAAAGGCCACTACTTCAACTTCCTGGACCTCCTAAAATCCTACAACAAAAACCAAACCCCCTACACCCCATCAATCTCCCACATGTACGCACTCGACCAGCAACTGACAGACATATTAGAAGAAGGCTTAGAGAACAGATTCGCGCGCCACAAAAAAATGGCCGACACAGTAAGAGACTGGACAAAAGAGAACTTCGCTCTCTACGCAGAACCCGGCTACGAATCAGACACCCTGACAACCGCCACAAACACAAAAAACATCTCCGTAGCAGACCTGAACAGCAAACTGGGCGAGCGCGGCTACACAATATCCAACGGCTACGGAAAGATCAAAGAACAGACATTCAGGATAGCGCACATGGGCGATGTGCAGGTAGAAGATATAAGAGCGCTACTGGACACAATCGACGACATCCTCAACAAATATTAAAAAGCAGCTTTACGGTTCTATGCCTTCGACACACCACCCAAATTTCTGCTTAGCAGAAACTTCGCAAAAACCCGGAAGTCATATTCAATTTCCATCCCATAAAATAAAACACAAAGATAATATAAAACTCAAAACCCACATACATATCTATGACAATCACTCTGAAATCAAAAACAATACTCATAACAGGCGCAACATCCGGAATCGGCAAAGAGACAGCGATCGGTCTTGCAGAACTCGGCGCAACCATAGTCTTCACCGCAAGAGACAAACAAAAAGCCAAATCAACAAAAAAAGAAATAATAGAAAAAACAGGCAACAAAAACATAGACCACATAGAATGCGATCTCTCATCATTCGCATCTATCCGCAACTTCTGCAAAGAATACAAATCAAGATACAAAAAACTCCACATCCTGATAAACAACGCCGGAGTCTGGAACTTCAAAAGAAAACAATCAATTGACGGCATAGAAAACACATTCCACGTAAACTATCTCGCACCATTCCTCATGACAAACCTTTTGCTCGACACAATCAAAAAAAGCGCCCCTGCACGAATAATCAACGTGTCATCCGGCCTCCACAGAGGAACAATCAACTTCGACGACATTGAATTCAAAAAATCATTCTCAAGCATGAAAGCCTACAGCCAGTCAAAACTTGCACTGATATTATTCACAAGACGCCTCGCAAAAAAACTAGAAGGGACAAAAGTGACAGTAAACAGCGTGCACCCGGGATTCATCGCAACAGACCTCGGTCGCGACGCAGGCCAGATCACAAACAAATTCTTCAGGTTATTCGGTAAAAGCCCAAAAAAAGGCGCTGAAACATCCATATACCTCGCATCATCCCCCGAAGTAGAGACAGTCACAGGCGAATACTTTGTGAATAAAAAGATGACCCAGTCATCAAAAAAATCCTACGACATGGACCTCGCAAAGAGATTATGGTCTGTGAGCAAAAAATACACAGGTATCAACAAAAGATAACAATATACAAAAAAATAAAGCGCTTGTGAATAGTTTTAGTGGTAATCCGAGAATTGATAAAATCCACGCGAAGTGTGCTGAAATCACACGATTCTTGCCAAAAACGCGCGAACATATATATCTAAATAGAATCTGAAAAGCCACCAAAAAATACTTAAGGCAAGAGACATAATACATACTAAAGATTTGTTGCAGGCGCAAAAATCCAACAGGCACCAAATCTAAAATCAGAGGGTGATAAAATGAAAGTACAATCTATATTAGTTATTTCTATAATCAGCATTATACTCATGGGTTCAACCGCCTCTGCCGGCTGGTTCACAGACTTATTTAAATTGGGCAGTATCGATGGAAAAATAATACAAAATGACATACCAAGCAATCAACCTGACTTCATACTCCTGGGCAAACATACAGACAAAAAAATGGACCAACTACTATCATCATCAGGACCGATATCACTAAAAGACATCGGCAATATTTATGGCCTGTCAGTAAGCGCAAACATAAACTTCGCATCAGACAACGGCCTTGTAAGATTCATACTGGTATCAAAAGACAAAGAATACCTCGTCTACGAAGCTTATCCCAGGATAGCAAACAAAGGCACAGTTGTCATAAACAACGCATGTGAAGAAACCTGCGCACTAGAAAGAACAAGCGCAGACGTATTAAAAGTTCAGATTATTGATGCCGCAGTAGACATCAGATCAATATCATACATAAGCGACTACAAAAATCTAAATAATGACATAAAAAACCGCATCACAACATCCAACAAGGAACTGAAAAAAAGACAGGATGCCTACAAGATAAAAAAAATAAAAGAAAAGAAGCTTGCCTGGCTGCCAGGCGAGACAACAGTTTCACAGATGACGTATCAGGAAAAAAAGCAACTGTTCAGGGACCCGAAAAACAACGGCCATTTACCGAATCTACAGGGATTCGAATATTACAAAGGAGGCATTTTTGAACTTGATGCAGGTAATCCAGGCGCAACCGCTGAACCACAAGAAGCCCCTTCCACTTCAACAGGCACACTGCCGCCAGATTGGGACTGGAGAAACAGGCATAACCAAAGCTGGGTCACACCCGTAAAAAACCAGGGACAATGCGGGAGTTGCTGGGCATTTGGTGCAACAGGCGCAACCGAGACCATGGTAAACTTGTATTTCAACCAGCATATCAATATGAACCTTGCTGAACAGGATGTCTTATCATGCAGCAACGCAGGATCATGTGCCGGCGGCTATCACACAACAGCGGCATCCTACATCCAGAACACAGGTGTCGTCAATGAAGAATGCTTCATCTACCAGGCATCAGACCTCTCGTGCGAAAACAAATGCATATCTCCAAATGAAAAAGTACAGATTGGAGGCAGAACAGCATCATTCTACTCATCACATGGAGAAGATGCATTAAAAGAGATGATAATAAACGGCGCAGTAAGCGGCCGTGTAGACAGTTGGTGGCACGTGATGCATCTTGTCGGATATGGCACCATAAAAGAAGACGACCTCATCTATTACGGCTCCTATACCCAGCGAAAAACCATACAACCAGGCGACCCGCTGATCGGGCAGACATACTGGACATTCAAGAACAGTTGGGGAACAGGATGGGGAGAAGCAGGCTACTGCAGGATAAACCTACCCCTCTCTGAATTCGGCGGCAGTTTCGCAGTCACAGGTCCAATCACAACATTAAACGACTATGAAATCGCCTGTGTCGACCAGGACAACGACACATTCTGCAACTGGGGAATATCAGCAAATAAGCCATCATCATGCCCCTCGCAGTGTAGCGCCGAACCGGACTGCGACGACTCAGACCCGAACATCGGCACATTTGATTCAGACCACAACTGCATAAACGTGAACACCTGCCAGGATTCTGACGGCGGCATAAACTACGAAACTGCCGGCCAGCTATACGACCCTGTAACCAAAACACAAAAAAGCGACTATTGCCTCGACGACCTGACACTGCGGGAGGCATACTGCCAAAACAATGCAGGCACATATCAGGACTACCAATGCCCCTTCCTCTGCAAGGACGGAGCATGCGTAACCCCTACCTGTTCTGACTCCGACGGCGGCAAAGAATACTACGTCAAAGGCACCATAACCGGCTACATGGCTTTTGACGAACCCAACTACGACCGCTGCAACGGCACAATCTTACAGGAAGTCTACTGCTACGAAAACCTAGGCTACACAGAATCATACACATGCCAGGGAATATGCATAGACGGCGCCTGTATGGACATCACACCGCCATCAATAGCCATAACATACCCGGGAGATGACAACAGGATAACAGACAAATTCCTGACAGTCACAACAGAAACTTCAGAGAACACAGTGCTTGTAGACTTCTATGTAGATGACAGTTTCAAAAGCAGTGATACCAAAAAACCATTCACTTTTAGGTTCAACACCCAGCCCTACTACGGAACTCAGATCCACATAAAAGCTATCGCAAGAGCAGACAATGAACTTCCAGCAGAAGATACTGTCACAGTCTTCATCGGAAACGAGCCGGAGACACCAAAACTAGAATGCAGCGACGGCAAAGACAATGACGGGGACAAAAAATGCGACCTGGACGGATGCGCAAAAAACAAGGCAATCTGGTATCCGGGAGACCCGGAATGTACAAGTGAATATGACACATCTGAATCAAGCTAAATCCAGCTGTCAAAATAAGCATGCAGAAATACTTGGAACGGCGGCATCAACCGACCAGACAACACATGCCGCCGCTACCATCATTCACACAACTTATAGAAGATCAAAGAACAGACCTTTAGAATTGCGCACATGGGCGACATGTAGGTGGAAGATATAAGAGCGCTCCTAGAGACCATTGATAATATCCTGAAAATTTGACTTGACATTGAAATTCCGAAATTTCTCACAAAAATACAAATATAAATGCTCTTTTGGTGGGATATATTGTTTTTCAGAAGAATAAGCATCTGCAATAGATTTGGACACAATTAAACCCTTCTGTTTCTCTGAATTCTCTCCATTCTGACTAAAGTCAATTAATCCATAAGAGTTAAAAACCATGCTATCGATTTTTCTCAATTTCAGATCATCAATCTCATTTACTTCAAGTGGCACACATACCATTGAATCCTTGTAAATGCGAAAATCAACATTAATAAAAGCAATCTGAGCATTGGTTCCTTTCACTTGAGTGTTATACTCTTCGACAAAATCGCGTAATATAGGTTCAAACTCAACACGACAAAGATATTTAGAATCTAAAGAGATATCTCCTTCATATTCTTTGTAAATATACCTTATAACTGTTTCAACCGGATTTTCAATCACGGGTAAGACATTATATTTGCGTCTCCCTCGACCCCCTCCAGAATATTTCTCATTAAAATAATTATGAAACACTTTAACCAATTTATCCACCCAAATAGATATACAACGTATAAGTAGCATAAGTAGGACAAATATATAAACCTTTCTAATATGACAGCAAAAAACAAACCAAAAACAATAAAACCTTACCCCCACAACAACAATATCTACCCTACAAGAACACAAAAACCCACCAAAGGTGACTCATCATGAAAATACTAGTAGCAGACAACATCTCCCAAACAGGCATAGACCGCCTCAAACAGCAAAAAGGCCTCCAGACAGACGTAAAACTAGGCCTAACAGAACAGGAATTAGTCCAGACAATCCCCACGTACGACGCGCTCGTCGTAAGAAGCGCAGTACAGGTCACAAAACCCATCATAGATGCCGCCACCAACCTCAAAGTGATCGGCCGCGCAGGCGTCGGCGTCGACAACATCGACACAGAATACGCCACAAAAAAAGGCATCATCGTCATGAACGCCCCCTTCGGAAACATCATCTCCGCAGCCGAACACACCATGGCCCTCATGCTCGCAACCGCAAGAAACATCTCGCAAGCTGACCGCAAACTAAAACAAAAACAATGGGACAGAAAAAGCTTCACAGGCACCGAACTCAACAGAAAGACCCTCGGCCTCATCGGCCTCGGCAAAGTCGGAAAAGAAGTCGCCACACGCGCAAAATCCTTCAACATGAACATCCTCGTCTACGACCCCTACATCTCAAAAGAAGCAGCAGACGAACTCGAAGTAACTCTCAAAGACCTCAACGACCTCCTGAAAGAATCAGACTTCATAACAGTCCACACCCCACTAATGCCCTCGACCCGCAACCTCATAGACGAAAAACAATTCAGCCTCATGAAACCCAACGCAAGAATCATCAACTGCGCAAGAGGCGGCATAATAAACGAGCAAGCCCTCATAAACGCAATAAAACAAAAAAAAATACAAGGCGCAGCCCTCGACGTCTACGAGCACGAACCCCCCCTCGAAAGCGGGCTACTAGACCACGAAAGCATCATCACCACCCCCCACCTCGGCGCATCCACAAAAGAAGCCCAGACCAACGTCTCAACAGACATAGCAGACCAGCTCATAGAATACCAGAAAAACAAAAGAATCATAAACGCAATCAACATGCCCCAAATCCACCCGGACACACTCGCAAAAACAAGTCCCTACCTCAAACTCGCAGAAAACATTGGAACCATAGCAGCCCACATAGCCAACGGCCACATCAAAGGCTTAGAAATAACCTACGAAGGCGAAATAGCAGCACTTGACACAAGACACATCACACTATCCGCCATCAAAGGCCTCCTCTCCCCTTTCTGCGGCCCGACAGTCAACTACATAAACGCACCATACCTCGCAAAAGAGCGCAAAATCGAAATAAAGGAAACAAAAATAGAGCCGACAAAAATCCTCCAAAACCAGATAACAATAACAACAACATCAGACAAAAACACCACAACCCAGATATCCGGCACCCTCATAAACAACACACCGCACATCACAAAAATAAACCAGTTCGAAATAGACATGATCCCTGAAGGCAACCTCCTCATAATCCCTCACAACGACATACAAGGCACAATCGCCAGCATAACAACAACACTCAGTCAAAACAACATAAACATCGCAAAAATGTGCGTAAGCCGCACAGCACCAGGCAAATCCGCTCTCACAACACTAAACATCGACCACCACATCCCAAAAGCAGTAACAGACCAGATAATCCAAATAAAAGATGTCAAAAACGCGACATTCATAAAAATATAAAAATCAGGAAAATCATAATATACAACCCGCGCAATATAAAGACGGTGCTAAAATGAAAAAAAGAACCAAAACAGGAACAAGTAAGACCAAAAAACAGAAATCACAAAACACAAAAAAGAAAACGCAAGACACAACAGCAAAAAAAGCAAAACAAAAAAAAGAGCATCCTCAAAGAAAAAAAGCACCCGAAAAACAAGCAGAAACCATAAACAAAACAAAACCCAGCCCAAAACTAATAATCACAGCAATCATAATAGCAGCAATTGCACTATACATGTTCCTGAATGTTCCTGACACCGACACACAAGACCTGACCAACGCAGTAAAAACAGGCGACACTGTCTACATAAAATTCACACAAAAACTAGAAGACGGCACAATCATAGAGACAAACTACGAAACCCTCGCAAAAGAGGCAAACATAACAAAAGACAAATACCCCCCCCTGACATTCAAAATCGGTGAGGGTCTGGTACCAAGAGGCCTTGAAAACGCACTTATAGGCATGAAAACAGGCGACAAAAAAACAATCACGATAGAACCAAAAGAAGCCTACGGCGAACACATACCGGAACTTGTGGGAATCGCAGAAAGAATCCAGCACAAAGAAAGAAACATCACAGTAATAACCAAAGAAAGCCTGACAAGCAAAGAATTCCAGGAAATATTCCAAAAAAGAGTAGCAATACTCGGCGACACAGTATCCACATTCGCAAGCCCATGGAACTATACAATAACAAGCATCAAACCAGACAACATAACAATAAAAGCGCAGATCAAAAAAGGAGACACATACACCCTCCCCGACATGCAATTGTGGAACTCAACCGCAATCGAGATCAAAGAAAACGAAGCAATATTTCGCCAAAACCCAAAAGACGGCACAATAGTCCCCACACGACTTGGAAACGCAACAATCACAACATCAAAAGACTTATTCACACTAACCATAAACCCAAAAATAGGAGATATCTACTTCCTTGACAACATCCCTGCAAAAGTAACAAAACTCAACTCAACACACATAACCCTTGACGCCAACCACCCATTCGCAGGAAAAACAATAATATTCGACATAGAACTTCTCCAGAAGACATAAAACAAAACACAGTCACAAATTAGGCGGATAGAAACTTGATAAAAGACAAAGCAAAAAATAACACCTTGTACACTCGAACGAAACCACCCGTGACCTAAACCAAATTACAGAACAATGCATGTGTGCGCTTGAACGAAGTGAACAAGTGACCTAAACCGTAGGTTTACGGTCGCTCTGATAGTCAACCTTTCTGAAGGTTGTCGCCAGCCTTTTACAAGGCTGCCTCAAAGATCCATTTCCTCAATAGTCATATCAGCAATAGTCTTCGGCTTCTCTGCACCATCCCCATCCTCGGTCCCGGAACCGGAATCATGCAACACCTCATGCCCTACCTTAAAATCATCCTCATCAATGATATCAAACGTACTCCTGAAATCCCTTATCAGCTTATCCATCCTAATGCGAACATTCTCAAGCTGCTCAACAACCTCTCTCTCCTCTTCCTCAAGCCTGTCAGCATAAGTATAAGGCCTCGACGCATTCACAAAAGCATCCATACGGACAGTCTTATCAGACATAGCATCCATATCCGCTGCAATAGTCTCCGTCAAATCTCCGAGAAACTGGTTAGTAGCCATCTTCACCTTGGAAGATATCATCTTATCCTTAATCACACACCTCAACTGCCTCGTAATCCTCGCAGTAGGGTAAGGAAACTTCTCAAGCTTTTCTTTTTTCGCCATAACCATAATCAACCCATCAATACAGATACTTAGTCACATAAACTTATATACCTTTATAACAACACCCCAACGACCACCCAACACAATACCTTACTTTTTTAAAGTTATAGACTACATAATAAGATATTCTTTGCCCCGGTAGCTCAGCAGGTAGAGCGCATGGCTGTTAACCATGTCGTCGCAGGTTCGAGAAATCATGAATCTTTTCATCGATTAGAAATTCCTGCCCGGGGCGCTTTTTTAATCAATAATTTTTTATTTCTGCAACCACACAAATATAACCTTCAGGCACAAAAATAACACATATGCAAACACTCTACCTGACAAACAAACTGCGCAACCACCTGAAAATTCCAATAGGCACCCCCGTCACAGGCAAAGAACAGGACGTAAAACAGCAATTCAAAGCCATCCTGGAAACAACACCCCACAAAAAACTAATAACAGTCGGCGACATCACCTCAAAACTCTTCGACGCAGACATAAAGATATTCGACGGAAGAATACTGAGAAACACGCCCGTACCAACCCCAACCCCGACACTGACCGCAAAAAACCCTCAAGCTGCCATAGACAAAGACATCTGGAACACCCTGAAACAAGCACTAGCCAGCCCAAAAAAAGAAAAAATCCAGATAGACGGCGAAGAAGACCTCATCGTCCTCCCACTCATCATTCTCTCAGAACCAGACACAATAATAGCCTACGGTCTCCCGCATGAAGGCATATCCTACGTGATCCCGGACAAAAAAACAAAAACAGAAGCAGAATCAATACTAAACCAGATGCGCACCCAAAAATTCAAAAAAGTAGTTGTAGGCGGCACATTCGACCACCTCCACGACGGCCACAAATACCTGTTAAAAATGTCAAAATACTACGCAAAAAAAACATTAATAGGCCTCACATCAGAAACCATGGCAAAACAAAAGCCGCACCCTGAAAAAATCCAGCCCTACAAAAAAAGAAAAGAAAACATAGAAGACTACGCAAAAAAAATCAACCTGAACTACGACATAACAGAAATAAACAACATCTACGGTCCCGCAGCAGGCGACGAGAAAGACCTTGAAGCTATAATGCTGACAGAAGAGACAATCAAAAACGGCATACTAATAAACAAAAAAAGAAAAGAAAACAACCTGAAAGAACTCGAATACATAATCCTCCCATACATACTAGGCGCAGACAAAACCAAAATAGACAGCAC